>JBDLVJ010000001.1:0-2656 GCA_039804875.1 Pseudomonadota bacterium
CGGCGCGACGAAGTCCCGACCGAAGTGATGGCCCTGTTCGCCACGCCCAAGACTTACACCATAGGTGCCGGCGACGTGCTCAACATCGTGGTCTGGGACCATCCGGAACTGACCATCACCCCGGCTGGTGGCCTGGGCACCGATGCCGGCAGCCTGTCGGGCATCGGCAACGGCTACAACGTCAGCCCGCAGGGTCTGATCCAGTTCCCCTCTGTGGGCACCGTCAAGCTCGCCGGCCTGAACGAATACGAGGCGCGCGAACTCATCACCGAGCGCCTGGCCAAGTACATCAAGAATCCACAGGTCACGGTGCGCATCCAGTCCTACCGCAGCGGCAGGGTCTATCTCGATGGTGAGATCCGCACCCCTGGGCTGCAGGCGCTCAACGAGATCCCCATGACGCTGCCCGAGGCGATCGGGCGTGCCGGCGGCTTCACGGCCGCAGCGGACCGGGCCTCGATCGCGCTGTCGCGCAACGGCCAGACCACGCTGATCAACCTGGCGCAACTGACCGAGCGCGGCATCAATCCGAGCCGCATCCTGCTGGCGCACGGCGACATGGTGCGAGTGCTGGGCCGCGAGGAAGCCAAGGTGTTCGTGCTCGGCGAGGTGCTGCGTCCCAGCAGCCAGTCGCTGCGCAACGGCCGGCTCACACTCAACGAGGCGCTGTCCGACTCCGGCGGCGTCAACCCGATCAGCGCCGACCCGCGCCAGATCTTCGTCGTGCGCACGCAAGACCCCGCGCAGGCCGAAATCTTCCACCTCGATGCCCGCTCGCCGGTCGCCTATGCGCTGGCAGAAGGGTTCGAGCTCAAGGCGCGCGACGTGATCTACGTCGACCCGGTGCCGCTGGTGCGCTGGAACCGCGTCATCAGCCTGATCCTGCCCAGCGCCCAGGCCGTCAACGTCACACGCGACGCCACCGCCGCCAGATAAGTCATGAAACATGTGCTCACGCTCTGCATCGGCAACATCTGCCGCAGTCCGCTGGCCCAGGTGCTGCTGGCGCGCGAACTGCCACAACACCAGGTCTGGTCGGCCGGACTGTCGGCACTGATCGGCTCGCCAGCCGACCCGATGTCGCAGCAGATCGCCAGCGAACAGATGCTGGATCTGTCGGCACACCGGGCGCAGCAGGTCAGCGCGCCGATGTGCCAACTGGCCGACGTGATCCTGGTCATGGAACAGAGCCACAAAACCTGGCTGGAACAGCAGTACCCGCTGGTGCGCGGCAAGGTGTTCCGGCTCGGACAGTTCGGGGCATTCGAAATCGAAGATCCCTACCGACAACCGCGCGCAGCCTTCGACGCCGCCTTCATAGCGATCCGCCAGGGCGTGGCCGACTGGGCTCCGCGCATCCGCCAACTCAGCGCCTGAATACATCAGATCATTCTTATGCAATTCCCAGCAGGCAACTCCCCGGTCAATCAGCCCTCGGCCACGGCCGACGATGACAGCATCAACCTGCTCGACCTGCTCGATGTCGTGATCGAACAGCGCTGGATAATCGGTGCGGCCACGGCAGCGGCCTTGGTCATCGGTGGCGGCTACGCCCTGACAGCCACTCCCATCTACGAAGCCAACACCCTGATCCAGGTCGAGGACAGCAAAGGCAGCTCGCTGGGCGGATTGCTGGGCGATGCCGGCAATCTGTTCGACATCAAATCGCCGGCGACGGCCGAAATCGAAATCCTGCGCTCACGCCTGGTGGTGGGGCAAGCGGTGTCCAACCTGCAACTCAACCTCGACGTCAAGCCCAAGTACCTGCCGGTACTCGGCAGCTGGCTGGCGCGGCGCGCCAGCGGACCATCGAATCCGGGCTTCCTCGGCCTGGAAGGCTATGTATCGGGCACCGAGTCGCTGCAAGTCGCGCGCTTCGAGGTCGCCAAGGCGCTCGAAGGCCAGCGCTTCAGCGTCAAGCTCGACACCCACGGCTATGCGTTGTACAGCGAGGACGGGCGGGGACTGGGCCAGGCGGCCTTCGGCTCGCCGCTGGGCTTCACGCTGATGGGCCAGGCAGGCGAACTGCTGGTCACCAGCGCCGTGGGCCAGCCCGGGGCCGAGTTCCATGTCAGAAAGCGCTCGCATCTGGCGATGACCGAAGGCCTGCAGAAATCCTTGAAGATCGCGGAACAGGGCAAGCAATCCGGCGTGCTGCGCAGCAGCCTGGAAGGCGCAGAACCCGAACAGATCAGCCGCATCCTCAACGAGATCGGCGCCCTGTATGTGAGGCAGAACGTCGAGCGCAAGGCCGCCGAGGCGGAAAAGTCGATCGCCTTCCTCAACACCCAGCTGCCCGACCTGCGCAAGCAACTCGAGGCGTCGGAAGGCAAGTTCAACCAGTTCCGCAGCCAGCAAGGCACCTTCAACCTGGATACCGAGGCCCAGGCCATGCTGGAGCAAGGCATAGGGCTCAAGGTCAAGCTGCTCGAGGCGCAGCAAAGGCGCAAGGAAGTAGAAACCCGCTTCACGGCCCAGCATCCCAGCGTGCAGGCGCTGGACAGCCAGATCCAGGCCCTGCAAAGGGAAATCGGTGGCCTCGATGGCAAGGCCAAGTCCTTCCCGGCGACGCAACAGGACCTGCTGCGGCTGACTCGCGACGTCAAGGTCAACGGTGAGCTTTACACCAATCTGCTCAACAGCTTCCAGCAACTGC
>JBDLVJ010000002.1:0-8823 GCA_039804875.1 Pseudomonadota bacterium
CAGCTGGTGGCGATCTGAGCCAAGCCGCGATACGCAAGACCCTGGCGTTCCCAGCCAGATCCCAGCCAGCCCGCAAGGTCCGAGGTGGGTGGCGTCGGCGGCCGATTTGCTGACCGCGCAGCGGACAGATGAGGCCGACGGCGTCACCCGCCTCGGACCTGTCCACCACAGGCAGATCGATGAGGCCGCCAGTGCCAGCAGGGTAGAGGTCCGGACCGGCTGGCACTGTCGGCCTCATCCGTCCGCTACGCGGCCAGCAAATCAGCCGCCAGCGCCAGCCGGCCCGGACCTCGTGGCTGGTTGCTGCTGCTGCGGTATCGCATAGCTGCCGATCACATGGGCCACCGGTTCCTCCAGCCCCTCGGAGTAGAGCAGGACCTCGCCGGTCGCGATGCTTGCGCGCCCGGACCTCAGAGCGCCTTGTCGACCAGATGGCCACGGAACAGCCAGGGCAGGCTCGGACCCCGGCCTTCGGGCACGCCGTCCTTGCCTTCGACGCTGATGGCGAGCTCGGTTGCGTTGCCCAGGGCGGCGAGGGCGGCGGCGTCGAGCGGCAGCTGTGGCGTCTGCTGGCGGCGGCCGAGCAGCCCGAGCGAGAGCGGGGCCTGGTCGCCGTTGAGCGCCCACAGCTGCAGCCCGTCTTCCCGGCCTTCGCTGACCTCGTTGAGGCGTTGCAGCTGGATCAGCAGGGAGACCGGGTCCACTGTCACCAGCAGGGCCGGCTGCTGCCTGTCGTCGAGCAGCACCGCGACCTGGTGGATTTGCGGCTTGCCGGCCAGCTGATCCTGCAGGTGCCGGACCTGGGTCTTGAAATGCTCGAACAGGCTCAGGCCGGTGGCGCCGCCGACGAACAGCAGCAGCGCCAGCAGGAGGGCGAGCGCGCGCCACCAGGAGCTGACGCGGCGGTCGCGCGGGGAGGGTGCGGGGGCTGTGGGCGGGGACGGGTGGTCGGTCATGGCGTGACTGTAGCGCCAAAGCCGGTCCGGCCCGTCGCTTCGGCCGGCGCGCCGCCGCGCCGCCTTCAGGCGCGCGCTGGCCGGCTGCCCCAGGCGGCGGCGCCGACCACCAGCGCCGCCGCGAGCGCGATGTTCCAGCGCAGCGCCTGCCCCGTGCTCAGCAGCAGCAGCGCCGTCGACAGCAGCGGCGTGATGAAGGCCAGCAAGCCGATCCGCCTCGGGTCGCCGCACTTGATGGCCGCGTCCCACAGAAAGAAGGCCCCGCCGAGCGGGCCCAGGCCGAGCAGCGCAATCAGGGCGATATCTCCGGTGCTGAGCGCCGTCGCGGGTTCAAGCAGGGCGTGGCAGGCCAGTGACAGCAGCCCGGACACCACCGCGAAGCTGCCGACCGCCGCGGTCGGGAAGGCCGGCACCCGGCGCGTCAGCAGCGAATAGCTGGCCCAGACAAAGGCCGAGGCCAGCGCCAGCAGATAGCCGGGCTGGAAGCCGCTCCCGACATGGGCGGCCTCGCCGCCGCGACCGAGGATGGCGATCGCGGCGCCGACGAACCCCAGCAGCGCGGCGATCACATGTTGGCCGTGCAGGCGCACGCCCGGCAGGAACAGGGGCGCGAGCACCACCATGCCGAGCGGCCACAGGTAGTTGACCAGGTTGGCCTCGACCGCCGGCGCGTGGCGCAGCGCCAGGAACAGCAGCCAGTGAAAGCCGAACAGGCCGTAGACGCCGACCAGCAGCGTCGGCAGCGGCACTTTCCAGGCCTGCAGGCGGAACCGCGACAGCGGCAGCGCGATCAGGCTGCCAGCCAGCAGCCCGAGACCGGTCAGCAGGAAAGGGGGGATATGCGCCAGTTCGACGCCCAGGGCGGCCAGCGTGCCCCAGAGTGTGATGGCGGCCAGGGCCAGTAGATCGGATTTCATTGAATGTCATCATAACGATGCCCGTTTTCGCCCGATTGGGGAAAACCCTGTTAATGTATATCGTATACGGTAAGACAATATGCGAAACTCCTCAGCTTCCCAGCCGTTTTCCATCCAGCAACCAGGCCATTCCGTGGATTCCTGCAGTTCCTCCCCCCCTGCCGGCGATGCGTCGCCGCTGCTGCGGCTTTCCCTGCCCCAGGCCGCGCGCCTGTCGACCTCGGACTTCGTGGCCGGCACCCTGCGCGAGGCGATCGTCTCGGGCCAGCTCGGCAGCGGCACCCTGCTCAAGCAGGATGAACTGGCCGAACGCTTCCATGTCAGCAAGATCCCGGTGCGCGAGGCCCTCAAGCGGCTCGAGGCCGAGGGGCTGGTCAGCTTCATCCGCAACAAGGGCGCGCTGGTGGCCTCGATGTCGCCCGACGAGATCTGGGAATATGTCGAGATCCGCGCCATGCTCGAGGCGCGCGCCGCCGAGCTGTCGGCGCCCCGCATCAGCGACGCCAACCTGGAAAAGGCCCGTGTCGCGCTGGAGGCCTTCGGCTCCGAACGCAATCCGGCCCGCTGGGGCGAGCTCAACTGGCAGCTGCATTCCGCCCTCTATGGCGACGCCCAGCGCCCGGTGCTGCTGGCGGAGATCCGTTCCCTGTACGACAAGGTGGAACGCTTCGTGCGTGCTCTCCTGGCCGTGACCCCCGAATTGCCGAAAACCCAGCGCGAGCATCACATCATCATCGATGCGTTTGCCGCCCGGGATGCGGAGAGGGCGGCAACTCTGACGCGAGCCCATGTGCTCGACGGCGGAGCCTCCCTGGTGAAGTACCTCTCCGAGCACCGCGCCGAACCGCGCACGAGTCCCGTCTGATCCCTCCATTTCAAGGAAATAGTCATGAAAAAAGCGTTGATTGCTAGCGCGGTGTTTGCCGCCCTGTCGGGAGCCGCCGTCGCCGATACGGTGGTCGCCATCGCCGGTCCGATGTCGGGTCAGTACGCCTCGGCCGGCGACCAGATCAGGAAGGGCGCCGAGATGGCGATCGCCGACATCAACGCCCGTGGCGGGGTGCTGGGCCAGAAGCTGGTGCTCGAAGTCGGCGACGACGCCTGCGATCCCAAGCAGGCGGTGGCGGTGGCCAACCAGATGGTCAACAAGAAGATCGCCTTCATGCACGGCCACTGGTGTTCTTCCTCCACCATTCCCGCCTCCGAGGTCTATCTGGAGTCGAACATCCCGATGGCCACGGTCTCGACCAACCCCAAGGTCACCGATCGCGGCCTGAAGAACGTGTTCGGCATCGCCGGCCGTGACGACCAGCAGGGTCAGGTCGCCGGCGGCTACCTGGTCGACCATTTCAAGGGCAAGAAGATCGCCGTCATCGACGACAAGAGCGCCTACGGCAAGGGCCTGGCCGACGAGATCGCCAAGGCCATGAGCGCCAAGGGCGGCAAGCCCGTGCTGCGCGAGTCGATCACCGCCGGCGAGAAGGACTACTCGGGCCTGATCGCCAAGCTCAAGCAGGCTGGCGTCGAGGTGATGGCCTTTGGCGGCTACCACACCGAGGTCGCGCTGATCCTGCGCCAGGCCGAACAGGCCAAGCTCGACCTGACCGTCATGGGTGGCGACACGATGTCCAACACCGAGCTGGTGACCGCCGCCGGCAAGGCCTCCAACAACGTGCTGTTCACCTTCGGCCCGGATGCGCGCAAGAACCCCGCCGCCGCCCCGATCGTCAAGAAGTTCCGCGACCTCAAGATCGAGCCCGAAGGCTATGTGCTCTATGCCTACGCCGCCTTCCAGCTGTTCGAGCAGGCCGCCAAGAACGCCAACAGCGTCAAGTTCGCCGATCTCGAGAAGAACCTGCACAGCGCCAGCTTCGACACCGTGCTCGGCAAGATGTCCTTCGACGCCAAGGGCAACAGCAAGGCGCCTTCCTTTGTCGTCTACCAGTGGAAAGACGGCAAGTACGACTACGTCAAGTGATGCCGGCTCCGTGCCTCCGGCACCGGATCTGACCGTTTTTCTCTCACTGGTTCCCCGCGCGTCCTGCTGATGCCCGGGGCGCCGCCGGACCCGGGACCTTCCGGGTCCGGGTTCATCGCCTCATCGCAGGAGGATCCGGAACATGCTTGCCCATGCCTTCCAACAACTCATCAACGGACTGGCCCTCGGCTCGGTCTACGGTCTGATCGCCATCGGCTACACCATGGTGTACGGCATCATCGGCATGATCAACTTCGCCCATGGCGACATCTACATGGTGTCGGCCTTCGTCGCGGTGACCAGCTTCACCCTGCTGGCCTCGCTGGGCATCAGTTCGGTGCCACTGGCGCTGCTGATCGTGCTGGTGGTCGCGATCGTGCTGACCTCGGCCTATGGCTGGAGCGTCGAGCGCATCGCCTACCGGCCGCTGCGCGGCGCGCCCCGGCTGGCGCCGCTGATCTCGGCCATCGGCATGTCGATCTTCCTGCAGAACATGGTGCAGGTCACCCAGGGCGCGCGGGTCAAGCCGATTCCGCCGCTGCTGACCGGCGGCATCGACCTGTTCACGCATGACGGCGTGACGGTGTCGTTCTCGTACAGCCAGATGCTGATCATCGTCGTGACGCTGGCGCTGATGCTGGGCTTCACCTACCTGATCACGCGCACCTCCTTCGGGCGCCAGCAACGCGCCTGCGAGCAGGACCGCACCATGACGGCGCTGCTGGGCATCAACGTCGATCGCACCATTTCGCTGACCTTCATGATCGGCGCGGCGCTGGCGGCGGTCGCCGGCGTGCTGGTCACGGTCTATTACGGCGTGGTCGATTTCTACATCGGCTTCGTCGCCGGCATCAAGGCCTTCACCGCCGCGGTGCTCGGGGGCGTGGGCTCGCTGCCGGGCGCCATGCTCGGCGGGCTGATCATCGGTCTGCTCGAGGCGTTCTGGGCCGCCTATCTCTCGCCCGAATACAAGGATGTGGCCACCTTCGCGATCCTGATCCTGGTTTTGATGTTCCGTCCCAGCGGTCTGCTCGGGCGGCCTGAAGTGGAGAAAGTCTAATGACTGCTGTGATCCAGACCTCGCACGCGCCGACCTGGTCCGAGCGCCTGAAAGACGCCGGCGGCGTGGCCTTCGTGGCCCTCGTGCTGGGCATTCCGATGATCGGACTGACCACGGTCGACGCGGGTGGCATGCTCGAAGTCAGGACGCGCTGGGCCGCCCTGGGCCTGTTCATCCTGCTGGCCTTCCTGGGCCGCTTGCTGTTCGCCGCGCTCGGTGACCGGCTGCGCGCGCGCCAGCGCGCCAAGGCCAGGCTCAGGACGAGCGCGCCTGCCTCGGGCACCCGGCCGGTGCTGCTCAAGGCCCTGGGCTGGGGCCTGCTGGGTCTGTCGCTGGCGCTGCCAATGTTCTGGGGCGACAACCGCTACGTCATCGACACCGCCACCACGGTGCTGATCTACATCATGCTGGGCTGGGGCCTGAACGTGGTGGTCGGCCTGGCGGGCCTGCTCGACCTGGGCTATGTCGCCTTCTACGCGGTCGGCGCCTACAGCTACGCGCTGCTGTCGACCCAGTTCGGCTGGGGCTTCTGGGAGGCGCTGCCGGTCGCCGGTGGCGCGGCCGCCGCCTTCGGCCTGCTGCTGGGCTGGCCCACGCTGCGCCTGCGCGGCGACTACCTCGCGATCGTGACCCTGGGTTTCGGCGAGATCATCCGCATCATCCTGGTCAACTGGACCGACCTGTCCGGCGGGCCCAACGGCATCTCGTCGATCCCGCGCCCGACCTTCTTCGGGCTGCCGTTCAAGCCGCCGAGCGAGGACGGACCGGCCACCTTCTCGAGCTTCTTCGGCCTCGAGTACCTGCCCGAGCAGCGCGTGGTGTTCCTGTACTGCCTGATCCTGGCGCTGGCGCTGCTGACCAACCTGTTCGTCAGCCGGATGCGCAAGCTGCCGATCGGCCGCGCCTGGGAAGCCATGCGCGAGGACGAGATCGCCTGCAAGGCGCTCGGCATGAACGTGACCAACGTCAAGCTGTCGGCCTTCGCGCTCGGCGCGATGCTGGGCGGCTTCGCCGGCGTGTTCTTCGCCGCGCGCCAGGGCTTCATCTCGCCCGAGTCCTTCGTGTTCTCGGAGTCCGCGATCATCCTGGCCATCGTGGTGCTGGGCGGCATGGGCAGCCAGCTCGGGGTCGTGCTGGCCTCGCTGGTGCTGGTGCTGATTCCCGAAGTCGGCCGCGATTTTGCCGAATACCGCATGCTGATCTTCGGCGCCGCGATGATCCTGATCATGGTCTGGAAGCCGGGCGGCCTGCTGTCGCACCGCGAGCCGACGCTCAAGGCACCTTCGTCCTTCATCCGCCAGTCGAAACGGGAGGCCGCATGAGCCCCATTCTGCAAGTCGATCACCTGACCATGCGCTTTGGCGGTCTGACCGCCATCGGCGACCTGTCCTTCGCCGCGCCGGCGCGCCAGGTGACCTCGATCATCGGCCCCAACGGCGCCGGCAAGACCACGCTGTTCAACTGCATCACCGGCTTCTACAAGCCGACCGAGGGCAGCGTGCGGCTGCAGCATCCGGTGGCGGGCGAGATCCGGCTCGAGTCGCTGGCCAGCCACCGCGTCGCGCGCGACGCCCAGGTGGTGCGTACCTTCCAGAACATCCGCCTGTTCCCGAAGATGACGGTGCTGGAGAACCTGATCGTAGCCCAGCACAACCCGCTGCAGGCCGCCTCGGTGTTTTCGCTCGCCGGCCTGCTGGGACTGCCGTCCTACCGCCGCGCCGAAACCGCCGCGCTGGAAAAGGCGCTGAACTGGCTGGAGCGGCTCGGTCTGCTGGCGTTGGCCGATACCCCGGCCGGCGATCTGCCCTACGGCACCCAGCGCCGGATCGAGATCGCGCGCGCGCTGTGCGTCAACCCGGTGCTGCTGTGCCTGGACGAACCCGCCGCCGGCCTGAACCCGCGCGAATCGGCCGAGCTCAACGAGCTGCTGCTGCAGCTCTCGCGCCAGGAGGGGGTGTCGGTGCTGCTGATCGAGCACGACATGAGCGTGGTGATGAAGGTCTCTGACCACATCGTGGTGCTCAACTACGGTTGCAAGATCGCCGAGGGCCAGCCGCTCGAGATCCAGAACAACCCGCAGGTGATCAAGGCCTATCTGGGCGAAGACGACTCCGAGGAGGTCGCGGCATGAGCTTGTTGAAACTGTCGGGGGTGCATACCCATTACGGCCATATCCACGCCCTCAAGGGCCTTGATATCGAGGTGACGACCGGCGAGGTCGTGACCCTGATCGGCGCCAACGGCGCCGGCAAGTCGACGCTGATGATGACGCTGTTCGGCGCGCCGCGCGCCAGCGCCGGCCGGATCGTGTTCGAGGGCGAGGACATCACGCGGCTGAGCCCGCACGAGGTCAGCCGGCGCGGCATCGCGCTGGTGCCCGAGGGCCGCCGGATCTTCCCGCGCATGACGGTGCTCGAGAACATCCAGATCGGCGCCACCTTTGCCGATCCGGCCAACTTCGAGGCCGACATCCAGCGCATGTTCGCGATGTTCCCGATCCTGGAGCAACGGCTGGCGCAGCGCGCCGGCACGTTGTCGGGTGGCGAGCAGCAGATGCTGGCGATCGCGCGCGCGCTGATGGGCCGGCCCAAGCTGCTGATGCTCGACGAGCCCTCGCTCGGCCTGGCGCCGATCTACATCCGCCGCGTGTTCGAGATCATCCGCGAGCTCAACCGCGACTACGGCATGACCATCCTGCTGGTCGAGCAGAACGCGCACCACGCGCTGCGCGTCGCGCATCGCGGCTATGTGCTGCAGCATGGCGAGGTGGTGCTGTCGGGCAGCGGCGCCGAGCTGCTGGCCAGCCCCGAGGTGCGCGCCGCCTATCTGGAGGCCGGACATTGAGCCAGACCGAGCATCCGGTGCCGCGCGGCCTGCCCTTCGTCGTGCTGGGTGTCGGGCTGCTGGCCATCTCCTTTGGCGCCATCCTGGCCCGCTATGCCCAGGCGGCGCAGATTCCGTCGCTGGCCGTGGCCGCCTGGCGGCTCGGACTGGCCGCGCTGCTGGTCACGCCGCTGGTGCTGCTGCCCTGGCTTGGCCGTGCCGGCGCCTTGCGGCGCCAGGGCGCGGGCCCGCTGCTCACGCGGCGTCAGCTCGGGCTGGCGCTGGCGGCCGGCCTGTGTCTGGCCGGGCATTTCGGCACCTGGATCACGTCGCTCGAATACACCTCGGTCGCCTCGTCGGCCTCGCTGGTGACGACCAATCCGCTCTGGATCGGCATCGCCTCGTTCGTGCTGTTTCGCGAGGTGCCCAACCGGTTCCTGCTGGCCGGCATAGTTCTGTCGCTGCTCGGCTCGCTGCTGATCTTCGTCTCGGACAGCCAGCAGGCGGGCAGCGGCGCCAACCCGATGCTCGGCAACGGCCTGGCCATCGTCGGTTCCTGGTGCTTTTCGGCCTACCTGATGATCGGCCGTCGCCTGCGCGCCAGCCTGACCTTGACGCTCTACATCTGGCTGGCCTACGGCATTGCCGCGCTGTTCCTGTTCGGCGCCACGGCCGCGCTGGCCCAGCCGATGCAGGGCTTCAGCTCGCTGGGCTGGCTGGCGCTGATCGGCATGGCGCTGGGGCCGCAACTGGTCGGCCACACCAGCTACAACTGGGCCCTCAAGCATGTCTCGCCGGCCTTCGTCGCGGTGGTGACGCTGGGCGAGCCGGTCGGCTGCGCCCTGATGGCCTACCTGTTCTTCGGCGAGACCCTGGCGCCGCTGCAATCGGTCGGCTTCGGGCTGCTGCTGGTGGGCATCTACCTCGCGGCCCGCAGCGAGCGCTGAGTCGGTGGCATCGAGGTTGACCGTGTCCGCCTGATCCGAGCCGTCGGATCAGGCATGAGCCGCCACGGTCCCGGTGCGGATTGCCCGATTGCGGCGCGGCTCGTGCTTGGCCTCCGCTTGCTCGGCCTTCCAGCCCTTGCAG
>JBDLVJ010000003.1:0-7868 GCA_039804875.1 Pseudomonadota bacterium
GTGACGAGGTCCCTGGGGACAGACCTTCAGCGCTGTCCCATACCGAATAGATCGAACAGAAAATTATCATGAGCCACCAACTCAACAATTCGCACCTTGACGCGCTGGAAGAAGAAACCATCTTCATCCTGCGCGAGGTCGCCGCCACCTTCGAGCGCCCCGCCATGCTGTTCTCGGGCGGCAAGGACTCGCTCGTGATGCTCAAGTGCGCCGAGAAGGCGTTCGGCATCGGCCGCATCCCCTATCCGCTGCTGATGATCGACACCGGCCACAACTTCAAGGAAGTGACCGATTTCCGCGATTTCCGCGCCCAGGAGCTCGGCGCCGAGCTGATCGTGCGCAGCGTCGAGGACTCGATGGCGCGCGGCACCGTGCGCCTGTCGCACCCGGGCGAGAGCCGCAACGCGCACCAGTCGATCACGCTGCTGGAATCGATCGAGGAATTCCGCTTCGACGCGCTGATGGGCGGCGCGCGCCGCGACGAGGAGAAGGCGCGCGCCAAGGAGCGCATCTTCAGCCACCGCGACAGCTTCGGCCAGTGGCAGCCCAAGGCGCAGCGCCCCGAGCTCTGGACCCTGTTCAACACCCGTCTCCAGCCCGGCGAGCATTTCCGCGTGTTCCCGATCAGCAACTGGACCGAGATGGATGTCTGGCAGTACATCGAGCGCGAGAACATCGAGCTGCCGAGCCTCTACTACACGCACCAGCGCGAGATCGTCGAGCGCAAGGGCCTGCTCGTTCCCGTCACGCCGCTGACGCCGCCCAAGGAAGGCGAGCAGGTCGTGCTGCGCGACGTGCGTTTCCGCACCGTGGGCGACATCACCTGCACCTGCCCGGTCGCGAGCACCGCCGCCACCCCGGGCGAGATCGTGATCGAGACCCTGGCCGCCGATCTGTCCGAGCGCGGCGCGACCCGCATGGACGACAAGACCAGCGACGCCTCGATGGAAAAGCGCAAGCGCGAAGGCTATTTCTAAGCCCCCGTCAGACCCGCAAAGAGACTAGACACATGGACGCACTCAAATTCATCACCTGCGGCTCGGTCGACGACGGCAAGAGCACGCTGATCGGTCGCCTGCTGGTCGACAGCAAGGCCGTGCTGCAGGATCACCTGGCCGGCGTGCAACGCGGCGGCGAGACCGACCTGGCGCTGCTGACCGACGGCCTCTCCGCCGAGCGCGAGCAGGGCATCACGATCGACGTGGCCTACCGCTACTTCAGCACCGAGGAGCGCAAGTTCATCATCGGCGACGCGCCGGGCCACGAGCAGTACACGCGCAACATGGTGACGGCGGCCTCGAGCGCCGACGCCGCCGTGGTGCTGGTCGACGCGATCAAGCTCGACTGGGCCGACGCCGGCCTCAAGCTGCTGCCGCAGACGCGCCGCCATTCGCTGCTGTGCAAGCTGCTGCGCGTGCCGAGCATCGTGTTCGCGGTCAACAAGCTCGACGCGGTGGACGACGCCGCGCTGGCGTTCCAGCACATCAGCGGCGCGCTGCAGGCCTTCGCGGCCGAAGCCGGCATTCCCGTGACCGCCATCGTGCCGGTGTCGGCGCTCAAGGGCTGGAACGTGGTCGACTTCACCAACCCGGGCTGGTGCGGCTACGAGGGCAAGACCCTGCTGCAGATCCTCGAACAACTGCCCAACACCCCGACCGAGGTGCAAGCCCCGGTCGCGCTGCCGGTGCAGTGGGTCGAGAAGCAGCACGACAGCCATGTGACCAGCCAGGGCCGCCGCGTGTTCTGGGGCCGGGTTGCCGCCGGTACCTTCGAGCCCGGCACCGAGGTGCAGGTGTTCCCGAGCGGCCAGAAGGCGGTCGTGGCCCAGGTGCTCGACCATGCGCGCCACCCCGGCGCGGTGGCGGCCGGACGCAGCGCCGGTGTCACGCTCGACCGCGAGGTCGATGTCTCGCGCGGCGACTGGATCCTGGCCGCCCCGGTGACAGCCGCCGTGGCCGACGACGATTTCGACAGCCCGGCCGCCGTCAGCCCCTATCCGGGCCGCAAGGAACTCTCGGCCACCGTCGCCTGGATGGACGACGAGCCGTTGGTCGCCGGCCGCGTCTACTGGGCGCTGCACGGCCACCGCTGGGTCAAGGCCAAGGTCAAGCGCGTGGTACACCGGCTCGAGATCAACACCCTGGCCGAGGAAGCCGCGACCCAGCTTGATCCGAACGCGATCGGCCATGTCGAGCTGCTGCTGCAAGAAGCCGTGCCGGCGCTGTCGTTCCAGGGCTCGCGCCTGCTCGGCGCGCTGATCCTGGTCGACACCGCCAGCCACAAGACCTCGGGCGCGGTGCTGGTCAACTGAACGCCTTCTTGTCCTTGACCAAGCGATGGGGCCCGCGAGGCTCTAAAATCGCGGCTCCGAGCAGTGCCGGCCTGCCCTTCGCGGGGCAGCGCCGGCTTTCTCCATAGATTCACCTCCCAGCGCTGCCGCGGCAGCCCACCCCACATGACTCACGTTGTTACCGAAGCCTGCATCGCCTGCAAATACACCGATTGCGTGGACGTCTGCCCCGTCGACTGCTTCCGTGAAGGCCCGAACTTCCTGACCATCGACCCGGACGAGTGCATCGACTGCGCGGTCTGCATCCCCGAGTGCCCGGTCGGCGCTATCTACGCCGAAGAGGACGTGGCCAAGGACCAGCAGCACATGATCAAGCTCAACGCTGATCTGGCCCTGCTGCCGAACTGGAGGAGCATCACCAAGCGCAAGTCGCCGCTGCCGGACCACGAGCAGTTCAAGGACAAGACCGGCAAGCTGCACCTGCTGCAGCGCTGAAGCGTCGGCGCCATGCCCGGCTTGAACGCCCTGCCCGCCAGCGAATCGGACCCGGCGCCACAGCCGACCGAGGTCGTCGTCATCGGCGCGGGCCCGGTCGGGCTGTTCCAGGCTTTCCAGCTCGGCTTGCAGGAGATCTCCTGCCAGATCATCGATGCCCTGCCGCACGCTGGCGGCCAGTGCGTCGAGCTCTACGCCGACAAGCCGATCTATGACGTGCCGGGCCTTCCGGTCTGCAGCGGGCGCGAACTCGCCGCACGGCTGCAGCAGCAGCTCGCGCCGTTCAAGACCCCGCTGCACCTCGGGCAACAGGTGGAAAGCCTGGTACGGGAAGACGACGGCCGCTGGCGGCTACGGACCAGCGGCGGCCAGGTTTTTCTGGCCCGGGCCGTCATCATCGCGGCTGGCGTCGGTGCCTTCGTGCCGCGCCGGCTGGCGCTCGACGGCCTGTCGGCCTTCGAGGGCCGGCAGGTCCACTACCACGCCATCGAGGCGGACCGGCTCGCGGGTCAGCGCGTCGTCGTGCAGGGCGGCGACGAGGCCGCGCTCGAGACCGCGCTGCAACTGGCCGGCGGCGGTTCCTGCGCCAGCGTCACGCTGCTGCACCGCAGCAGCAAGTTCAAGGCCGAGCTCGCGCTTGAGCAGGCGCTACGGCAAGCCGTCGCCGAGGGCCAGCTGACGCTGCGCACCGGCCAGCCGGTCGGCCTGCGGCAGAGCGCCGACGGCCAGCGCCTGACGGCGCTGGAGCTGGCGGTCGACGACGAGCACACCGAAACGCTGGCGCTCGATGCGCTGCTGCCCAGGCTGGGACTGAGCCCGAAACTGGGCCCGATCGCCGACTGGGGCCTGGCGATGGAGCGCAAGCTGCTGACGGTCGATCCGGCCACCCTGGCCACCGACCTGACCGGCGTCCATGCGGTGGGCGACATCTGCCACTACCCTGGCAAGCGCAAGCTGCTGCTGTGCGGTTTCCACGAGGCGACGCTGGCGGCCTTCGCGGTCGCGGCCCGGTTGCGCCCCGAGCAGCGCCAGCTGCTGCAGTACACCACCACCAGCCCGCGCCTGCACGAGCTGCTGGGCGTGGCAGGGGCGGCGGCCCGGACGTAGAATACCGACCGGCCTGGGGTTCCAGGCTGACCAAGCTGGGGGTGTTGGCGTGCGCCAAGATGCCGACTGAGAAAGTCCCTTTGAACCTGATTGAGGTAATCCTCGCGCAGGGAAGCTGGTCCAGGGACAGTGTCGCTTTCGCGGCGCCGCGCTGGGCTGAGCGACCCTGGGCTCGAAAGCTGCCATGGCAACGACCACTACGGACCTGATCCAGGATCTGCTGGACTTCATCGCCCTGCCCAAGGCCAGTGACGCGGACGACGCGGCCTTCAACGCGCTGGCGATGCGCCTGTTCGCGCACCAGGCGCGCCACAACCCGGCTTATGCCCGCTTCTGCCAGTCGCGCGGCCGCACCCCGGCCACGGTGCGCCGCTGGCAGGACATTCCGGCGGTGCCGGTCAACGGCTTCAAGCAGCTCACGCTGAGCTGCACCCCGGTCGAATCGTGCGAGCGCGTCTTCATGACCAGCGGCACCACCGGCGGCGACGAGCACAAGGGGCGCCATTACCACCCCGACCTGCGGGTCTATGACGCCTCGATGCGGCGGCATTTCTCCGACTGCGCCGGTCCGACCCCGATCCGGATGGCGATTCTGTTCCCGGACGAGGCGGCGCTGCCGAATTCGTCGCTGGCGCATTACCTGCAGATCTGCCAGGACGGTTTCGGCCTGCCCGGCAGCAGCCACTACTGGAATCTGGATGGCATGGACTTGGCCGGCCTGCTGGAATTTCTGCGCGGTGCCCGGCAAGAGCAGCAACCGATCGCTCTGCTGGGCGCCAGCTACAGCTTCGTGCACCTGATGGATGGTCTGGCCGGTCTGAACGAGGACTTTCGGCTGCCGGCGGGCAGCTGGCTGCTCGACACCGGCGGCTTCAAGGGCCGCTCGCGCGAGATCCCGATGGAGCGCTTCTACGCCCAGCTGTCCGAGGTGTTTGGCGTGGCGCGCGAGCGCTGCCTGAACATGTACGGCATGACCGAGCTCAGCACCCAGTGCTACGACCGTGGCAACGCCGTCGTGCCATCGGTCAAGCGCGGCCCGCACTGGATGCGCACCCGCGCCATCGACCCGCTGAGCGGCCAGTCGGTGCCCGACGGCGAGCGCGGCATCCTGGTCCACACCGATCTGGCCAACTACAACTCGGTGCTCAGCATCCTGACCGAGGATGTCGGCATCGTCGGCGCCGACGGCTTCCAGCTGCTGGGACGCGCCGAGGGCGCCCAGGCCAAGGGCTGCTCGCTGGCGGTCGAGTCCTTCGTCCAGGCCGCGCGCCCATGACGATCGAACGGTTCCGGGTCGGACACCTGCCGGGGCTTGATGCCGCTGGCCTGGCCTGGCGCGAGCTGCCGGCAGCGCAGCTGCCCGCCGGCCATGCCTTCGAGGTGCCGGTGCTGACGCCGGATCAGCTGCGGGCGCTGTGCGAGCAGGTGCGCGGCCCCGGACGCCAGGGCCTGCGCGCGCTGCCGGTACGCGAGATCGTGCAGGCGATCGACCGCGTCATCCAGCAGCTGCTCGACCCGGCCTCGCCCGAGCATCAGCAGCTGCTGCGCTGGCTGCCGCCGAGCACCGGCTTCTCGCCCGAGATGATCCGTGTCAACCTGCCGGCCACGCTGCGGACTTTCCGTGCCCTGCAGCTGCAGCGTTTCCTGGTCGAGGACCTCGGCAACCCCGCCTTGCTCGACGGCTTCGAGCCACGCGTGACCGGTGGCTGGACCCATGCCGAGGGCCCCGATCTGCTGGCCCATGTCTGGGCAGGCAACGTGCCCGGCCTGCCGCTGTGGAGCCTGATCTGCGGCCTGCTGGCCAAGGCCGGCAACCTCGGCAAGGTATCAGCCGGCGAGCCGGTCTTTGCCACGGTGTTCGCCCAGACACTGGCCAGGCTGGAGCCACGCCTGGGTAATGCCGTCGCGGTGCTGTGGTGGGACCGGCAGGACGGCCAGACCCCACGCGCCATCTGGCAGCAGGCCGACACCGTGCTGGCCTATGGCGGCGATGCGGCGCTGCGCGACCTGCAGGCACAGATGCCGCCCGGCGTGCGCTTCCTGCCGCATGGCCACAAGCTGAGCTTTGGCATCATCGGTCGCTGCGCGCTCAGCGCGGGCCGTGCACCGGCCGTCGCGCGGCTGGCGGCGGAAGACATGGTCCGGTATGAACAGCAGGGCTGCTACTCGCCTCAGGTCTTCTACGTCGAACGCGGCGGCCAGGTCACGCCGCAGGAATTCGCCCAACGGCTGGCGGCCGGCCTGCAGCAGCTGCAAGCCAGATTCCCGCGCCCGCAGCCCGGACTGGCGGAAGCGGCGCAGATCGCCCAGTGGCGCAGCAATCTGGAATGGGCCAGTCTGGACGACGCCAGCGTGCAGCTGCTGGGTCACCCGGAGCACAGCTGGAGCCTGGTCTACCGCGACCGCCCGACGCCGATCGCCCCCGGCCCGCTGCACCGCTGCGTGCAGGTGGTGGCGCTCGACAGCCTTGACGACTTGCCAGCCTGCCTGGCGCCGCAGCGGCGCCATCTGCAAAGCGCGGGACTGGCGGTGGCGCCCGAGCAACTGCAGGCGCTGGCTGTTCAACTGGCTGCGGCGGGGGTCACGCGCCTGAGCGCCATCGGCCAGATGGCGCAGCCGGCGCCGGGCTGGCACAACGACGGCCGCCCGAGCCTGCTCGACCTGGTGACGCTGGTCGATCTGGAAGCCTCGGCCGAAGCGCTGGCCGAACGCCTGACCAGCTATGAAATCTGAAGCGACGCCGCTGCTGACCCTGGAGCAGACCCGCTTCGCCTACGCGGACGGGCAGACGGTGCTGCACGGCATCGACCTGCAACTGGCGGCCGGACAATTCCACTGCCTGCTGGGCCGCAGTGGCTGCGGCAAGACCAGCCTGCTCAAGCTCGCAGCCGGCCTGCTGCTGCCGAGCAGCGGCCGGGTGCGGTGGCGCGGCACGCCGGTGCGCGGGCCGTTGCGCGAGGTCGCCTTCGTGTTCCAGCGCCCGACCCTGCTCGACTGGCTGAGCGTGCTCGACAACGTGCTGCTGCCGGTCTCGCTGGACCGGCGCGTGACCCAGGCCGACCGGGAGCTGGCCCGGCACTGGCTGGATCGGCTCGGCATAGCGGAGCAAGCTCAGCGCCTGCCGTCGCAGCTGTCGGGCGGCCAGCAAAGCCGGGTCGCGGTGGCAAGAGCCTGGATGCAGCAGCCCGCGCTGTTGTGCATGGATGAGCCGTTTGCCGCGCTCGACGCGCTGACGCGCGAGGAACTGCAGCAGGATCTGCTGGCGGTCTGCGCCGAACAGGGCAGCACGGTGCTGTTCGTGACCCACGACCTGGGCGAGGCGGCCTTCCTGGGCGACCGGGTCAGCCTGCTGGACCGGGGCCGGCTGCAGGCTCACTGGCCCATCAGCGCCGGGCGCCCGCGCCGCGCCGGCTGGCGCGACGAGGCCGACTTTCATGCGCTGTGCGCCAACCTGCGCCAGCAGCTGGAGCTCACGCGATGAAGCGCCTGCTCGATGCCGGCATTTCGGTCGCGCTCGGCCTGACGCTGCTGCTGGCCTGGGAGCTCTCGACCCGCTGGTGGCGGCTGTCGGCGCTGGTGCTGCCGGCGCCGTCGCAGGTCGCGCGCGCGCTCGGGCGGGGTTTCCAGACCGGCTACTGGTGGCCCCATCTGGCCCAGACCCTGCTGTCGGTCGGCCTGGGGCTGGCACTCGGCGCAGCGCTGGGCTTTGGCTGCGGCCTGCTGCTCGGACAGCGCCGGCGCCTGCGCCGCTGGCTCACCCCCTATCTGGTGCTGACCCAGGTGACCCCGAAGCTGGCGCTGGCGCCGCTGTTCATCGTCTGGTTCGGCTTCGGCACCCTGCCCACGGTGGTGATGACGGCGCTGATCTGCTTCTTTCCGCTGCTGGAGAACACCCTGGGCGCGCTGGACCAGACCGACCCGCGTCAGCTTGAACTGTTCCGCGCGCTGGGTGCGAGCCGCTGGCAGACCCTGTGGC
>JBDLVJ010000004.1:0-3407 GCA_039804875.1 Pseudomonadota bacterium
CGCAGGAACTCGACGACCAGGTTCTGGCCTTGCTGCTTGATGTCCACGCCGACCTGGGTGCTCGGCAGGTCGACCACCACGCGCCCGGCGCCGTCGCGGCCGCGGCGGAAGTCGATCTCGCGGATGCGCTCGGGCTGGCCGTTCTGGCTGTCGGCGAAGTGCACGGCCTCGGCCGCCGGCGCCGCGGTCGACGCGGTGGCGGGGGCGGCGGACAGCGGCACGGGTTCGAGCGTGATCAGCAGCACCTTGCCTTGCTGTTCGGTGCGGTACTGGGTCGACTGGCGCAGGTTCAGCACGACGCGGGTGCGGTCACCGGCCTGGGCCAGGGCCAGCGAGCGCAGGTTGCCGAGGTTGACCTCCTGGTTGGTGCGCACGCTGCCGCTGACCACGCCGAGCAGGTCCAGCGCGATGCGCGCCGGGCTCTGCAGCACGAAGCCGCGCGGCGGGTTCAGCAAGGGCTCGTTTAGCTCGATGCGGATGGTCTCGGTGCCCGCCTGCTGGCTGCTGGTGACCGACTGGATCACCGTCTGCGCCCAGCCCATGGCCGGCAGCAGACTCGCGGCGAGCAGTGCCGACACCAGCGCCACGCGAGGGGCGCGCGAGCCGGTCATGGATGCGATCTGCTCGCGGAACTTCTGCATGGTCTTGTTCATCGCCCCTTCTCCTGGCCGCGTTCGAGCAGGGTCAGCGTGCTGGCACGCTCCACCCATTCGCCGATCGCGTCCTGAACGATCTCGCGCAGGGCGATCTCGGTTTCGCTGATGCGGGTGACCCGGCCGTAGTTCTGGCCGATGTAGTCGCCCACCTTGATCTGATAGAGCAGGTTGTCCGCCTTGAGCAGCGCGTACGGACGGCCCCCGCGCACCACGCTGCCGACCATCTCCAGGGCGTCGAGCGGGTAGGCCTCGAGCGGCTCGCGCCGGCGGTTGAGTTCGGAGGCCAGCAGCGAGTTGGGCTGCCGGGTTTCCTGCTTGAGCGCGACCTGCAGCTTCTGGCCGCTGAACGGCTCGACATCGCGCACAGCGGTGTAGGGCTGCGGGTCGAACTTGCGCGGGGGCAGCAGCGGCGGCACGCGCGGCTTGGCCTCGCGGCGCTGCTGGTCCATCCAGGCCTGCAGTTCGTCGTGCGGATCGCCGCAGCCCGCCAGCACGGCGACCAGCAGGGCGCCCACGCCCCAGAGCACGGTGCGGCGCGTCATTGGGCGCCTCCCGCGGGCTTGTTGGCGCCGGCCGCGGCCTTGCGATGCGCCTGCATCTCGGCCGGGTCCAGGTAGCGGTAGGTGCGCGCGGTGGCCTCCATCGCCAGCTGGCCGGTGACGGCCGCCGAGTTGGCGCCGCTGCCGGGATTCAGGCCGGTGAGGGTCAGGTTGTGCAGGGTGACGATGCGCGAGAGGTTGGCCACGTCGGACGTGAACGCCCCGATGTCGTGGTAGCGCCCGGTCACGCGCAGCGCGATCGGCAGCTCGGCGTAGTAGTCGCGCACCAGCACCTGGCCGGGGCGGAACAGCTCGAACTGCAGGCCGCGCCCGAGGCCGGCCTGGTTGATGTCCGACAGCAGCGCGTCCATCTCGGCCTTGCCGGGCAGCTGGCGCTCGAGCTGCGTGACGTACTCCTGCACCTGCAGCTTCTGCTTGCGCAGCTCGTCGAGGTTGATCGCCTGCGCGAGCTTGGCGCGGTAGTCGTCCTTGAGCGTTTGCTCACGGGCCTGCTCGGCGTCGAGCTCGTCCATCACGCCGGCCAGCAGGCCGAACCACGCGATGACGATGACGACGATCGCCGTGACGATGCCGGCGACCACCTTGGGCAGTGGCGGCCACTGGCCGGGCTCGGCCAGGTTGAGTTCGCGGAACTGCGACGTGACGCTGGCGAACGCGGCTTCGAGGTCGATGTTGATGCGGCTGGCGGTGGCCATGCTGTCAGGTCCTCACGAGGCCGGCGCCGACGCTGGGCGCGCAGGCGACGGTGGCGGCGCGGCGGCGTCCTGGTCCTGCGGACGCTTGAGCGTCAGCCGGACCGAGAAGTCGAACAGGCGCTTGGCGTCGCGCGCATTGGCGGCGGGCGCGGCGGCCTTGATCTCGATCAGCTCGGGCCGCTCGAGCCAGGGCGAGTTGTAGGCGGTGTTGCGCAGGAACTCCGAGACCCGCTCGTTGGTCTGGGCGATGCCGCTGACCGCGACCGACTGGCCCTCCTGCTTGACCAGCGTCAGGTAGACGCCCTCGGGCGTGCGCCCCGCCAGCTCGTTGAGCAGGTGCACCGGCATGTTGCGGTCGATCTGGAAGTCCTCGACCACCTTCTGGCGCGCCTTCAGGGCCTCGATCTCGCTCTTGAGCGAGGCGATGTCCTTGATCTGCGTCTCCAGGCGCTTGATCTCGCCCTGCAGGAACTCGTTGCGGCCTTGCTGGGCGTGCACCATCTCGGTCAACACGAGCTGGCCGACCCCGGCCAGCGCAGCGCCGATCAGGGCCGAGACGAACAGGCCGGCGTAGAACGCCTGCTTGCGCCGCTTGCGCCGCTCCTCGCGGTGCGGCAGGAGGTTGATGAGGATCATGTCAGGAACCTCCGCATCGCCAGGCCACACGCGGTCAGGTAGGACGGCGATTCGCGGCGCAGCTTGGCCTCGCGCACGGCCGACCCGAGCTTCATGCCCTCGAAGGGGTTGACCACCATCGAGGCGAAACCGGTCAGCTCGGTGACGCGGTCCTTCAGCCCGTGCAACGTGGCGGTGCCGCCCGACAGCATCACGTAGTGGACGCGGTGGTGCGGGGTGCTGGTGAAGAAGTACTGCAAGGCGCGCCCGATCTCCTGCGACAGGCTGTCGACGAAGGGCGAGAGCAGCGAGCCCTCGTAGTCCTCGGGCAGTTCGCCGGCGAGCTTCTTGGTCTCGGCCTCCTCGAAGGAGAGGCCGTACTGGCGCGAGATCAGCTGTGTCAGCTGCGCCCCGCCGAAGGCCTGGTCGCGGTCGTAGAGGATCTCGTCGTCGCGCAGCACCTTGAGGCTGGTGGTGTCGGCGCCGATCTCGAACAGCGCGACCAGCGCATCGCGGCCCTCGTTGGGCAGCGCGCCGATGACGCGGCTGATCGCCAGGCGCGCGGCGTTGGACTCGATGTCGAGGATCACCGGCTTCAGGCCGGCGGCCTCGGCCAGGCCTTGGCGGTCCTGCACGCGGTCCTTGCGGGAGGCCGCGATCAGCACCTCGACGTCACCGACCGCGTCCGGGCTGGGACCGACGATGCAGAAGTCCAGGCTCACTTCGTCGAGCGAGAAGGGGATGTACTGGTTGGCTTCGGACTCGACCTGCATCTCGAGCTCTTCTTCGCGCAAGCCGGCGGGCAGCATGATCTTCTTGGTGATCACAGCCGACTGGGGCATGGCCATGGCCACGTGCTTGGTGCGCGTGCCGCTCTTGGA
>JBDLVJ010000005.1:0-11019 GCA_039804875.1 Pseudomonadota bacterium
CAGCGCCTGTTCATGACTGATGCGGGGCTGGGCATCTTTGGCCTTGAACCGATCAGTTCGAGCGATGCCCGTGTCAATCAGGTGTACTTCGAGCCGCGTTCGCTGCCCCCGGCCATTGCCGCGCTGGCGGCTGCCGTGAGCGTCGCCGGATCGAGCGAACGGGTCGAGGAGTTCCGGTTGCCATCGGGAGAAAAGCGCTTCATCCGGCTGCTGGGTGAACTCGATCGGCATGCGGGCCAGCCCGGCCGTGTCATCGGCGCCGCGCAGGACATCACCGATCAGGTGATGGCCCAGCGCGCCGTCGAGGAAAGCCAGCGCATCCTGCGTTCTGCCATCGACGAGTTCGGCGAGGCCTTCGCGCTGTTCGATGCCCAGGAACGGCTGGTGTTCTGTAACGATCTCTATCGCGGCATCTACCGCATCCGCGACGACGAGGCTATGGTCGGCATGCGCTTCGAGGACATGCTCCAGATCGCCATCGAACGCGGCGCTTTCCCTGGCGTCGACCGCCACGACCGCGGTTGGGCGGTCAAGCGCCTGGAGGCATTCCGCCGTCCCCGGTCCGAGCACAAGAAACAGCTGGCCGACGGCCGCTGGCTCAAGGCGATCGATCGCACCACGCCCGACCAGTTCCACGTCGGCTTTCGCATCGACATCACCGACATGCAGCGTGCGCTGGAGGCCACCGATGCCGCCTTGCGCAGCAAGAGCCAATTCCTGGCCAACATGAGCCACGAGATCCGCACGCCCATGAACGCCGTCCTCGGCATGCTTGAGCTGCTGTCGCACACCGGCCTGAGCGCCAAGCAGGGCGATCTGGTCCAGAAAGCCAGCAATGCCGCGGGTTCGCTGCTCGGCATCCTGAACGACATCCTTGACTATTCCAAGGTCGAGATGGGCAAGATGCAGCTCGACCTGGAGCCCTTCGTGCTCGATGACCTGCTGTGCGCCCTCTCGACCATCCTGTCGGGCACCATAGGCCGCAAGCCGGTTGAACTGGTGTTCGACATCGATCCCGAGATCCCTGCCATGCTGGTCGGAGATGCCCTGCGCCTCAAGCAGGCCCTGATCAACCTCTGCGGCAACGCGATCAAGTTCACTTCCGAGGGCGAGGTGGTGCTGGGCCTGAAGCTGCAGCGCCGCGACCGCGACATGGCGCGCGTGGCCTTTTCGGTCCGTGACACCGGTATCGGCATCACGCCCGAGCAGCAGCAGCACATCTTCAGTGGCTTCTCGCAGGCCGAGGCGGCCACGGCGCGCCTGTACGGCGGCACCGGACTGGGCCTGTCGATCAGCCAGCGACTGGTCGGTCTCATGGGCGGGCATCTCGCCGTCGACAGCGTCGTGGGCAAGGGCAGCACCTTCTCGTTCGAGATCGACCTGCCGATCGCGAAAAAATGGCCGGCCCATCTGCCGCAACGTACCGACGTGCGCATGAGCGGATTGAGCGTGCTGCTGGTCGAGGACAACGCGCTGACGCGCGCTGCCGTGGCGCGCATGCTGGGCGGCTTGGGCTGGTCGGTCCAGGCGTTATCGAGCGAGGGGGATGCCCTGGCCTGGCTGGAGGCGAGCTTCGTCGATGGCAGCTTTCCCGATGTCATCCTGATGAATGCCGGCATGCCGAACGGCAGCCAGTTGCGCCAGTGCTGCAACGACTGGCATGTCCGGAAAGTCTCGCACATGCGACCGTCGATCTGGGTCAGCATCACCTCGGTTCCGATGGACCTGTTGCGTGACTGCGAGGGTGTTCGGTGCGTGACCCTGGTCAAGCCTCTCACGGCGGGCATGGTGTTTGATGCCGTGGCGAACCTGCGTCTTGGCGGCCCGACCCGTGGCCTGCCGGCGGTTTCGGCCCCTTCCCTGCGGCGTCTGGCCGGTTTGAGGCTCTTGCTGGTCGAGGACAATCTGATCAACCAGGAGATCGGACTCGAGATGCTGCGGCGCGAAGGGGCGCAGGTCGATCTGGCCGAGAACGGACAGGAAGGCGTGGATGCTGTCAATCGGGCTGAAACCGCCTACGATCTCGTGCTGATGGACATGCAGATGCCCGAGATGGATGGCCTGCTCGCGACCCAGGTGATACGCCGCCATCCGCGGCATCAGGCCTTGCCCATCCTGGCCATGACGGCCTATGCCATGCAGGAGGACCGCGATGCCTGCGCCGCCGCAGGCATGAACGGCCATGTCAGCAAGCCCTTCGACATCAAGCATCTCGTGCTCACCATTCTGGAGCATACGGGGCGGTTGGTCGCGGCCGATTCCACCGATGTCGCGGCCGCTGTCTCGTTCGCCCGGCCCCAACTGTCCGAGCAGGTGCTCGATGCCGAGCAGGCGATCCGGCGGCTGGGTCATGACCCGGTTTTCTATACCCGTCTGCTCGAGAGCTTCCCGCGCTCGGCGCAGGAACTGGCCCAGCGACTCAGGCGACATCTGATCCACGCCGAGATCCGTGATGCCGCCGCCTTGGCTCACCAGCTCAAGGGGGCCGCCGCCGCCGTCGGCGCCGAGCGCCTCGCTGCCGCTTGCGGTCAGTTCGAACGCCAGGCAAGGGCCTGGTCGCTCCTGCCTCGGTCGGATCAGGCTCCGCCCGACCGGACCATGCTGGCTTCGCTGTTGCACATGATCGACGAAGCGCTGGAGCAGGTGCTCGCGGTCCAGGCCCGATGGTTGTCGGAGGCCGGCGCCCTCCCGCTCGATGCCGAGCCAGCAGGAGACACGCTGCAGACCCTCCAGTCCGATCTCGCTGACCTACTCGCGGCGCTGCGTGAGGGCGACATGGAAGTGTTTGAACGGTTCGAAGCCCTGTCCGGCCGCCATGGTCGCGTCCAGGCCGCGACCTGGGAGCCGCTGCGGTTGGCGATCGAGCAATTCGATCCTGCCGCCGCCGAGCAAGCCGCCTGCGATCTCATGAAAACCATACCATCTGATAAAAATATTGTTTGAAATATGCGCGTTAACTTGCCCGTCACTCTGAATTCCTACGAATTTCCCGCCGATCAGACGCTGATCTCCGTGACCGATCTCAAGGGTCGCATCACCTATTGCAATCGCAATTTCGTGACCGTCAGTGGTTTCCTGAGCGAGGAGTTGCTGGGTCAGTCACACAACATCGTGCGGCATCCCGACATGCCCGAAGAAGCCTTCCGCGACATGTGGCAGACGATTCAGGGCGATGGCCTGCCATGGAGCGCGCTGGTCAAGAACCGCCGCAAGAATGGCGATTACTACTGGGTCCGCGCCAACGCGACCCCGGTGCGCGACGGTGATCGCACCGTCGGCTTCCTGTCGGTGCGTACCAAGCCAACGCCGCAGGAGATCCAGACTTTCGAGCGCCTGTACGCCACCATGCGCGCCGAGGCTGAGGCGGGTAGAAGGCTGCATGTGCTGCGCCACGGCGAGAGGTTGCGCAAGAACTGGACCGGTGCCCTTTCTCGCCTGTTCCACCCCACGCTCAAGGGCCAGTTGATCGGCTTGTCCGTGTGGTCGGGTGGAGCGCCGGTCGCGGCCGACCTGCTGGGCGCTTCCTGGTGGGTGATCGCCCTGACCGGCCTGGTTTTGCTCTCGACCGCCGCGTATGGCACCTTGCGTCTGGCGGTCGATCCGCTCAAAGCGGTGATCGCGACCGCCAACAAGATGGCCGCCGGCGATCTGACCCATCTGGTCGAGGTCAACCGCAAGGGCGAAATCGGGCAGTTGCAACTGGCCCTGGCCCAGCTGACCGTCTCGGTGCGCACCGTCGTGCGCGATGTCCGCCACGAGGTGGCCAACCTCAGGGGAGGGGCTCAGGAAATTGCGGTGGGCGGCCAGGACATGTCGTCGCGCACTGAGTCGCAAGCCAGCAACCTGCAGCAGACCGCAGCCTCGATGGAGCAGATCAGCGGGACGATCAGGCAGACCGCCCATCTGGCTTCCGAGGGCGCTGCGGTGGCGCGCGAGACCGCCACCGTGGCCAAGCGCAGCCATGAGGCCGTGCTGACGGTGGCCGACACCATGCAGGAGATCGCTGACTCTTCCCGGCGCATTGGCGAAATCGTCCAGGTGATCGAGGGCGTGGCCTTTCAGACCAATATCCTGGCGCTCAATGCGGCCGTGGAAGCCGCGCGTACGGGTGAGCAAGGCCGAGGCTTTGCCGTGGTGGCGGCCGAGGTGCGTGTGCTCGCGCAACGCGCCTCGAACGAGGCCAAGGCAATTCGGCAATTGATCGATGAGTCCCGAGTCCGCGTCGATACCGGCAATCTGCGCGCTGCCGAGGCGCGCGTCCGCATGGATGAAGCCATGGCCTCGGTCCAGAAAGTGACCACGGTGCTCGAGGCCATTCACAGCGCCACCCAGGAACAATCGAATGGCATATCGCAGATCAGCACGGCGGTGATCCAGCTCGATTCGATCACCCAGCAGAATGCCGCGATGGCGGGGGAGTTCGCGACGGGTGCCGCCTCGCTCCAGGACCAGGTCGAGAAGGTCCACAGCACCATCCGCGTGTTCAAGCTGCTGGAAAACGACACCACGCTGGCGGAGGTGGACGCGGTCGAGTTGCGCAAGCAGCAAGCCCGGCCGGAAGCCGACGGACTCCTGGCTCATCTCGATTTCGACCGGGCCCTTGAGACCCATCACCAATGGCGGGTTACCCTGCGCAATTCGATCGCGCGCAAGCTCAAGGTGGACGTCGACATGCTGCGCCGCGACGACTGTTGTGACCTGGGGCGGTGGCTGCACGGCTCGGGCGGTCAGGCCTGGAGCTCGAATCCCGCCTTCACGCGCCTGCTGCAAAATCACCGCGATTTCCATCAGGAGGCGGGCAAGGTCGGCGACCTGATCAACCAGAATCAGTTGCGAGAAGCCGAGAGGCTGGTTGGCCCCAGCCACCTTTTCCATAAGGCCGGCCTGCAGGTCGCCTCTGGCATCAGGGCCTTGCGCGAAATCGTCCAAGGCAACGCACGCTCTGCTGTCCCGCCGCGGGCCGCGCGCCCGTCAGCGGTGCAGCTGGTCAAGGAGCCCGTTGTGGCCGACGGTGACTGGGAAACCTTTTGACGCCGCCGCCTGGGCGGCGGGCCTGCGACCCTCAGCCGGCCAGGATCTCGCCCAGCGCCGCCACCAGCTGCGCGCATTGCGCGTCGGTGCCGACCGTGATGCGCAGGAACTGGTCGATGCGTGCCTGCCTGAAGTGGCGCACGATGATGGCACGCGCGCGCAGCGCGGCGGCCAGCTCGGCGCCGTCGCGCGCCGGGTGACGCGCGAAGACGAAGTTGGCCCCGGAAGGCAGCACCTCGAAGCCGAGCTGCCGTAGCCGGGCCACCAGGGTCTCGCGGGTGGCGATCACCTGGCGGCAGCTGTCCTGGAAGAAGTCCTCGTCCTCGACCGACGCCACCGCGCCGGCCAGCGCGAGCCGGTCCAGCGGGTAGGAGTTGAAGCTGTTCTTGACCCGCTCCAGGCCCTCGATCAGCTCCGGGTGGCCGATCGCGTAGCCGACGCGCAGGCCGGCCAGCGAGCGGCTCTTCGAGAAGGTGTGCACCACCAGCAGGTTGGGGTACTTGTCGACCAGCTTGACCGCGCTCTCGCCGCCGAAGTCGACATAGGCCTCGTCGACCAGCACCACCGCGTCGGGGTTGGCGGCGACGATGCGCTCGACCGCGTCGAGCGCCAGCAGGCGGCCGGTCGGCGCGTTCGGGTTCGGGAAGATGATCGCGCCGGCCTGCTGGCCCGGTCCGTCGCCTTGCGGCAGGTAGTCCTCGACCCGGATCGTGAAGTCGTTCGCCAGCGGAATCTGCCGCTGCGCCACGCCATACAAGCCGCAGTAGACCGGGTAGAAGCTGTAGCTGATGTCGGGGAACCAGAGCTCGCGCTCGTGCTTCAGCAGCGCCTGGAAGGCATGGGCCAGCACCTCGTCCGAGCCGTTGCCGACGAAGACCTGGTTCGGCCGCACATTGAAGCGCTGGGCCAGCGCGGTCTTCAGCGCGTCGGCGTTCGGGTCCGGGTACAGGCGCAGGCTGTCGTCGGTCGCCGCGCGGATCGCCGCCAGCGCCTTCGGCGACGGGCCGTAGGGGTGTTCGTTGGTGTTGAGCTTGACCAGGTTGTCGAGCTTGGGCTGCTCGCCCGGCACATAGGGGGTCAGGCCGTGTACGACGGCGCTCCAGTAGCGGCTCATGCGGTGATTTTTCGGTAGGGAATGGACCGGCCCGGACGGCCGCTGGCACGGCCTTCCCGTCAGGGGGCGACAGGCCCGCGGGCAGCGGCCGATCGGGCCGACGATGGTATCATGAGGCCCATTTTCCTAGTCGGCGCTACCCGCGCCCAAGTGCGCCATGCGGCAAGCCGAAGTCACCCGCAATACCCTCGAAACCCAGATCACCGTCCGCATCAACCTGGACGGCACCGGCCAGTCCAAGTTGCACACCGGCATCGGTTTCTTCGACCATATGCTCGACCAGATCGCGCGTCACGGCCTGATTGATCTCGACATCCATTGCCAGGGCGACCTGCACATCGACGGCCACCACACGGTCGAGGATGTCGGCATCGCGCTGGGCCAGGCCTTCGCCCAGGCGGTCGGCGACAAGAAGGGCATCCGGCGCTACGGCCATGCCTATGTCCCGCTCGACGAGGCGCTCAGCCGCGTGGTGGTCGACTTCTCGGGCCGGCCGGGCCTGCACATGGACTGCAAGTTCAGCGCCGGCAGCATCGGCCAGCTCGACACCCAGCTGGTGTTCGAGTTCTTCCAGGGCTTCGTCAACCATGCCCTGGTGTCGCTGCACATCGACAACCTCAAGGGCCACAACGCCCACCACCAGTGCGAGACCATCTTCAAGGCCTTCGGTCGCACCCTGCGCGCCGCGCTCGAACTCGATCCGCGCTCGGCCGGCGTGATCCCCTCGACCAAGGGCTCGCTCTGATCTCGCCCGCCCGCGTTCCGGAACCGACAAGATGAACCGACAGACAGTGGCCGTGGTTGACTACGGCATGGGCAACCTGCGCTCCGTCGCACAGGCCGTGATTCACGCCGCGACCGCGGTCGACCATGTGGACGTGGTCGTGACCTCCGACCCGCAGGTGGTGCGCGACGCGCACCGCGTCGTGCTGCCCGGTCAGGGCGCCATGCCCGACTGCATGATGGAGCTCGAACGCTCCGGCTTGCGCGACGCCGTGCTCGAGGCCGCCGCCGCCAAGCCGCTGTTCGGCGTCTGCGTCGGCATGCAGATGCTGCTCGACCACAGCGAGGAAGGCCCGACCGACGGCCTGGGCCTGATCCCGGGCCGCGTCATCAAGTTCCAGCTCGACGGCCAGTACCAGCCCGACGGCAGCCGCTTCAAGGTGCCGCAGATGGGCTGGAACCGCGTCTTCCACCAGCTCGGACGCGGCGACTCGCACCCGGTCTGGGCCGGCATTCCCGACGGCGCCTATTTCTACTTCGTGCACAGCTTCCACGCCCACCCGCAGCAGCCCGCGCACAGCGTCGGCGAGACCGACTACGGCAGCCGCTTCAGCTCGGCCGTGGCGCGCGACAACCTCTTCGCGACCCAGTTCCATCCGGAGAAGAGCGCCGACCAGGGTCTCGCGCTCTATCGCAACTTCCTGCACTGGAATCCCTGATTCTTTCGTCCCTTCTGAACCCGATACCGCCATGCTCCTGATCCCTGCCATCGACCTGAAAGACGGCCAATGCGTGCGCCTCAAACAAGGCGACATGGACCAATCCACCGTGTTCGGCGAAGACCCCGCGGCCATGGCCCGCAACTGGGTCGGCAAGGGCGCGCGCCGCCTGCATCTGGTCGATCTCAACGGCGCCTTCGCCGGCCAGCCGCGCAACGGCAACGCGATCCGCTCGATCCTGAAGGAGGTCGGCAACGAGATCGATGTCCAGCTCGGCGGCGGCATCCGCGACCTCGACACCATCGAGCGCTACCTCGACGCCGGCCTGCGCTACGTCATCATCGGCACCGCCGCGGTCAAGAACCCGGGCTTCCTGCAGGATGCCTGCACCGCCTTCCCGGGCCACATCATCGTCGGCCTCGACGCCAAGGACGGCAAGGTCGCGACCGACGGCTGGTCCAAGCTGACCGGCCACGAGGTCGCCGACCTCGGCAAGAAGTTCGAGGACTACGGCGTCGAATCGATCATCTACACCGACATCGGCCGCGACGGCATGCTGTCGGGCATCAACATCGAGGCCACCGTCAAGCTGGCGCAGGCGCTGACCATCCCCGTCATCGCCTCGGGCGGCCTGTCCAACCTCGACGACATCCGCAATCTGTGCGCGGTCGAGGACGAGGGCGTGCAGGGCGTGATCTGCGGCCGCTCGATCTACAGTGGCGACCTCGACTTCGAGGCCGGCCAGCGGCTGGCCGACGAGCTCAGGGCCTGATCCCGTGGCGCCGCGCGCCACCCTGGTGCCCGAGACCTGCGCCGGCCTGGACTGCTGGCGCCTGGGCCTGCCCGGTGGCGACAGCCTGCGCGTGGCCGAGCAGGGCGGCCATGTCCTGTCCTGGATCGCGGGCGGGCGCGAGCGCCTGTTCCTGAGCCCGCGCGGCGCGCTCGACGCCAGCGCGCCGATCCGTGGCGGCGTGCCGGTCTGCTGGCCGCAGTTCAACCAGCGCGGCAATGGCCCCAAGCATGGTTTCGCGCGCCAGCTGCCCTGGCTCACCACCGCCTACGAGCTCGGCCCTGACGCGGCCAGCCTGGAGCTCACGCTCTGCAGCAGCGAGCGCACGCGCGCGCTCTGGCCGCACGAGTTCGAGCTCACGCTTATGCTGCAATTGCGACCTGGCCGGCTGCGCCTGACGCTGGGCGCGCGCAACACCGGCGCCCAGGCGCTGGCCTTCACCGGCGCGCTGCACAGCTATTTCGCCTGCGACGACGTCGCCCAGGCCGAGTTGTCCGGCCTGCGGGACCGCCCGGAATGGGACGCGCTGACCGATGGTCAGGCCCGCGCCGTCGAGTCGCTGCGCTTCGACGCCGAGTTCGACCGCGTCTATTCCGGCACGGCGGCGCCCATGCTGCTGCGGGAAGGCGCCCAGGGCTTGCGCATCAGCCAGAGCGACTCCTGGTCCGATACCGTGGTCTGGAACCCGCATGTCGCCAAATGCGCCGCCCTGGCCGACATGGAGGCCGATGGCTGGCGTCGCATGCTCTGCGTCGAAGCCGCCCGGGTGTTCGAGCCCGTGCCGCTGGCGCCCGGCCAGCAGTGGCAGGGCTGGCAGCAGCTCGAACTCGGCTGATTCCGTCCCGGCGGCAGCGTCGGCGCGGTGCTGCGACAATAGCGCCATGCTTGCGAAACGAATCATCCCCTGCCTGGACGTGACCGGCGGCCGCGTGGTCAAGGGCGTCAACTTCCTCGAACTGCGCGATGCCGGCGATCCGGTCGAGATCGCGGCCCGCTACAACGAGCAGGGCGCCGACGAACTGACCTTCCTCGACATCACCGCCACCAGCGACGGTCGCGACCTGATCCTGCACATCATCGAGGCCGTCGCCTCCCAGGTCTTCATTCCCCTGACCGTCGGCGGCGGCGTGCGCGTGGTCGAGGACGTGCGCCGGCTGCTCAACGCCGGCGCCGACAAGGTCAGCTTCAACTCGGCCGCGCTGGCCAATCCGCAGGTGATCCGCGACGCCTCGGCCAAGTACGGCTCGCAGTGCATCGTGGTCGCGATCGACGCCAAGCGCCGCCGGCCCGAGGACGAACTGCGCCTGGGGCTGGACGGCCAGCCGGTCGGCCCGGGCTGGGATGTCTACAGCCACGGCGGGCGCAGGAACGTCGGCCTCGACGCCGTCGCCTGGGCCACGCAGATGGCCGAGCATGGCGCCGGCGAGATCCTGCTGACCAGCATGGACCGCGACGGCACCAAGTCCGGCTTCGATCTGGCGCTCACGCGCGCGGTCAGCGACGCGATTCCGGTGCCGGTGATCGCCTCCGGCGGCGTCGGCAACCTCGACCACCTGGCCGACGGCGTGCAGCAGGGCGGCGCCGACGCGGTGCTGGCCGCCAGCATCTTCCACTACGGTGAATACACCATCGCCGAGGCCAAGCAGCGCATGGCCGCGCGCGGCATTCCGGTGCGCCTGTGAGGACCAGCAGCATGAATTGGCTCGACCAGATCAAGTGGGACGACAAGGGCCTGGTGCCCGTGATCGCGCAGGAAAACGCCAGCGGCGACGTGCTGATGTTCGCCTGGATGAACCGAGAGGCCTTGCAAAAGACTGCCGAGCTGGGCCGCGCGGTCTACTTCAGCCGCTCGCGCGACAAGCTCTGGTTCAAGGGCGAGGAATCCGGCCATGTGCAGATCGTGCACGACATCCGGCTCGACTGCGACAACGACGTGGTGCTGCTGAAGGTCACGCAGCAGGGCCATGAGCCCGGCATCGCCTGCCACACCGGCCGCCACAGCTGCTTCTACCAGAGCTACCAGCCCGGCGAGCCAGGCAGCGAAGGCCATGGCGCATGGCAAAGTGTCGACCCGGTGCTCAAGGACCCCGAAACCATCTACCAATGACGAATTCCACCGATACCCTGGACCGCCTCGCGGCGGTGATCGAATCGCGCAAGCCCGCCAACGGCGGCGACCCCGAGAAAAGCTATGTCGCGCGGCTGCTGCACAAGGGCCCGGACGCCTTCCTCAAGAAGGTGGCCGAGGAAGCCGGCGAGGCCGTCATGGCCGCCAAGGACCTGCAATACGGTGCCGGCGAGGCCAAGGCCCTGGTCGGCGAGGTGGCCGACCTCTGGTTCCACAGCATGATCACGCTGGCGCATTTCGGCCTCAGCCCGGCCGACGTGGTGGCCGAGCTGGCACGCCGCGAGGGCCTGGGCGGCCTGGAAGAGAAGGCGCTACGCAAGGCCGTCTCGCGCGAGCAGGGCGAGTAAGCCAGGCCCGACCAGGACACCGCATGACCGACGATGACCGCAACGAACGCCTGCGCAGCCTCAGCAACCTGGGGTTGATCAGCTACCTGCTGCACCTGATCGTCGCCGTCGGCGCCCTGATCCCGGGCGGCCAGTGGGGACCGACGCTGCTGATCGTGGCGCTGGTG
>JBDLVJ010000006.1:0-3728 GCA_039804875.1 Pseudomonadota bacterium
CCCCTACCGCCTGTTCCGCTGCCACACCATCATGAACTGCGTCGATGTCTGCCCCAAGAGCCTGAACCCCACCAAGGCCATCGGCAAGATAAAGGAACTCATGGTCCGCCGCGCCATCTGATCCCAGGCCGCCGTCAGCCCGTGCCGGTCGGCAGTCCGGCGCGGGCCCCGATGGGGCGGCTCGGTCTCAGGGCGTCGGCCGGTCGCCGCCCTGCCTGCCGTCGGCGCGTGCCGACAGGTAGGCATAGAGGTCCATGATGTGGGCGTTGACGGCCGGTTCCTCCTGCCAGGCCGGCATCGCGATCGGGGCTTCGCGGCGCTGCACCGCCTGGTCGATCCAGCTTTCCGGGTTTTGGCCCACAGGGTGGGCCCAGTCATAGCGCTGCAGCACCAGTCCGACGAAGCGGCGCGGACCCATGGTGCGCATCAGCGGCATCAGGTTCGGGCCCAGTTCGGTGCCGGTGGCGGCCGTGCCGTGGCAGCTCGCGCAGCGGCTCTGATAGACCCGCCAGCCGCTGTAGACCGATCCGGTCGGTTGCAGCCAGCGCGCGACCGCGCGCGCCGGCTTGGAGTTGCCGAATTCCAGCGCGCAGCCGCTCAACAGCAGCGTCGCGCCCACCATGCCAGCCAGTGCCGCCGCGCGCCAGCGCCATGTCCCGCTCTTCTTGTTCATCCTGCTCCTTGCCCTCGGGCATGCCGTCATCGATTCAGTACATTCTGCACCCATCGCCGCCGGCCCGGCAATAAAAAACCCCGCGCCAGGCCTGCTGGGCGGGGTGGGTGCACGGGCGCCCGGGACCGGCTCCGTAGCGGCAAAGCCTGCCGGTGCGGGAAGTCTCGCGGCGCCTGGCTGATCAGCCGGCGTTCTTGCAGCCCTTGGCGGCGCCGGTCATGGCGCCGAAGCTGGCCTGAGCCTGCGAGCTGGCCTGGGTCATGGCCTTTTGCATCGATTCCATCGCGCTGGTGGCAGCCGACATGGCGTTCTTCATGGCGGCGACCATCGGCTCGGTGCCGGCCGGTGCCGACTTGGTCATGTTCTCGAACGCGGCCATGAAGGGCTGCTGGCCGTTGCCACCGAAGCCCTGGGTGAACTTGGCCAGGTTGGCGTCGGCGGCGGTGCTCGAGACGATCTCGACCAGCTTCTGGCTGTAGGACATGGTGCGTTCGGTGACCGACTTCAGCACCGAGTTCTGCAGCTCCATCAGTTCCTGCGGGTTCTTGGCGCCGGTCATGGCCTGGGCCAGCTTGCTGGCGTCGTCGAAGGCGGATTGGGCGGCTTGCAGGTTCAGCTCGACCAGCTTCTTGACGCTCTCGGGGGCGCCCGGGTTGTTGGCGAGCAGTTGCTCGAAGCTGTTCTTGTAGTTGGCGAAGAATTGTTCGGTGTTCAACATGGCGCTGGCCTTTGGTAGGAGTAGTAGAAGAGAAGTGCGATTATTTATGTTGCACTGCAACATGGCTTCATTCTAAGGGGCATGGCCGAGTCTGGCAAAGCTTTTCTGTCCCCCTTGCGGTTTATTTTCTGTTTGACCGTCGCCAGCCCGGCGTGCCGATCGTCTCAGCGCGCGGCCTGGGTGATCTGTTCGACGCTCCAGTCCACGATCTGCAGCGCGAGCCGGTCGCTTGCCTGGCCGAAGGCGCTGACGACGGCGGGCAGCGCGGCATTGGTGGCCGGCTGCAGCAGCTCGAAGCGGCGGCTGGCGATGATGCGCTGCGTGGCGGGGTGCACCAGCCGCAGGTCCAGGCGCAGCAGGACCTGCGGCGAACCGTCCTGGTAGACGCTCTGGAAGGCGCGCAGGTCGCCGTCGAGTTCGAAATCGGCCTGCAGGATGCGGTCGTCGCTGCTCAGCGTCGTCAGACGCCCGTCGTGGCGCAGCGCGTCGAGCAGGCGGTTGCGCAGCAGCAGCGGGGCCGGCTCGCTCCACTGCGCGCCCTTGTAATGGCTGACCCGGTCACCGGCGGGCAGCACGATGATGCGCTGGCCGGCCAGCAGGATGCCGGCGGCCGGACGCGTCACGCGCAGCGACTCGGGCCGCCGTGGGGCGTCGCGCGTCCGTGGCGCCAGTGCCGAAGGCAGCTGGTAGAGATCGACCGGTGCCGATTGGGGCAGCACCGAGCAGCCCGCCAGCAGCAGTCCCAGTAGCGGCGCCACGGCCAAGGTGAGGGTCAGGGCAGGGCGACGCAGCGGCTGTGGCGCCTGGTGGTCGCTCTTGTTCACGGGGAAGGTAGGGGTCGGCGTCACGGCTGGAACTCCTTGATCGGCTCCAGGCCCAGCAGGAAATCGGCGGGCCTGTCTTCGAGTTGGCGGCTGATGTGGCGCAGCGAGGCCAGGGTGGCGCGCAGCTCGGCCAGCGCCGGGCCGATCTCGCTCAGACCACGCGCGCCGCTGTCGAGCGAGCCCCGGTTGTCGGCGACCAGCTGCCTGACCGCCATCATGGTCTGTTCGACCGCCGCCAGCGAGCGCTGGGCGCCCTGCAAGGTCTGGCTGCCCTGTTCGTCGAGCAGCCGGTTGCTGGTCGCCAGCAGTCGGGTCGCCTGTTCGAGCGCGCCACTGGCGCGTTCGCTGGCCTGGGCCAGCGCGCGCATGGCGCGCGCCAGTTCCTCGCGCTGCTCGGCCACCGTGGCGCTGGCCTGCTCGACATGCCTGAGCGTGCGGCGCAGGCTGTCGGCGTTCTCGGCCGAGACGATGGCCCTGGCCTGGATCAGCAGTTCGTTGACGTTGAGCGCGGCGTCCTCGCCCTGGTCCATCAGCTTGCTGATCTGCGACGGTGTCGCGACGATGACCGGCACCTGTTCGCCCTGCGGTTGCAGTGGGCGGCTGTCCGGATCGCTGCCGCTGCTCAGGCGGATGAAGGAGGTGCCGGTCACGCCGGCGAGCACCAGTCGCGCGCGGGTGTCGCTGCGGATCGGGGCGCTGTGCTCGACGCTGACGCGCGCGTAGACGCGCTGGGGGTCCTGCGGGTCGAGGCGCAGCTCCGAGACCTCGCCGATGCGGATGCCGTTGAACTCGACCTTGCTGCCGCGCGACAGGCCGGAGACGGCTTCCTCGAACACGATGTCGTAGAGATCGCTCGCGCGCTCGCTGCCGGTCTTGCCGAGCCAGAGCGTCATCGCCAGCAGGGCGACGGCGGCCAGCAGCGTGAACAGGCCGATCAGGATATGGTGGGCTCGGGTTTCCATGGCATTCAAGGCGGGTTGGGTCGTGGCGGCGGCTGGCCGCTGGCGGCGGCGCGCCCGCGTGGGCCGTGGAAGTAGTCGCGCACCCAGGGGTCGTCGGTCGCCGCGACCTGCGCCAGCGTACCGCTGACTAGCACGCGCCGGCCCGCCAGCACCGCGATCCGGTCGCTGATCGCGTGCAGGGTGTCGAGGTCGTGCGTGACCATGAAGACCGTGAGCCCGAGCGCGTCGCGCAGGGTCAGCAGCAGGGTGTCGAACGCCGCCGCGCTGATCGGGTCGAGCCCGGCGGTGGGCTCGTCGAGCAGCAGGATGTCGGGGTCGAGCGCGAGCGCGCGTGCCAGCGCCGCGCGCTTGATCATGCCGCCCGAGAGCTGGGACGGGTATTTGGCGCCGGTGCCCGCCGGCAGGCCGGCGAGCGCGAGCTTGAGCGCCGCCAGCTCGCTGGCATCGCGGCGCGACAGGCCGGCGTGCTCGATCAACGGCAGCGCGATGTTCTCGGTCACGCTCAGCGAGGAGAACAGCGCGCCCTGCTGGAACAGCACGCCCAGGTGCCG
>JBDLVJ010000007.1:0-2753 GCA_039804875.1 Pseudomonadota bacterium
AAAGCATCCTCTCCGCTATACTGCACGCCTTGTTTTTTGGGCAGCTGCGCGCTGCCCTTTGTCGAAATCAGTCCGGCGCGTTGAGCGCGCTGGCGCAGCAGGTGAATCCTCAACGTGAAAAGCGCCGCCGATATCCGCGAAGCCTTCCTTCGCTTCTTTGAAAGCAAGGGCCACGCCCGTGTTGCCAGCAGCTCGCTGGTGCCACACGAGGATCCGACGCTGCTGTTCACCAACGCCGGCATGAACCAGTTCAAGGATGTATTCCTCGGCTTCGACAAACGCCCGTATACGCGCGCCACCACGTCGCAAAAATGCGTGCGCGCCGGCGGCAAACACAACGACCTCGAAAATGTCGGCTACACCGCGCGCCACCACACCTTCTTCGAGATGCTGGGCAACTGGTCCTTCGGCGACTACTTCAAGCGCGAGTCGCTGAAATGGGCCTGGGAGCTGCTGACCGAGGTCTACGGCCTGCCCAGGGAACGCCTGCTCGCGACCGTCTACGCCGAGGACGACGAGGCCTACGACATCTGGACCAAGGAAATCGGCCTGCCGGCCGACCGTGTGATCCGCATCGGCGACAACAAGGGCGGCCGCTACAAGTCCGACAACTTCTGGATGATGGCCGACACCGGCCCCTGCGGTCCCTGCTCCGAGATCTTCTACGACCACGGCGACCACATCCCCGGCGGCCCCCCGGGCAGCCCGGACGAGGACGGCGACCGCTTCATCGAGATCTGGAACAACGTGTTCATGCAGTTCGAGATGGCCGAGGACGGCTCGGTCTCGCCGCTCCCGGCGCCCTGCGTCGATACCGGCATGGGTCTGGAGCGCCTGGCCGCCATCCTGCAGGGCGTGCACAGCAACTACGAGATCGACATCTTCGACGCGCTGATCAAGGCCGCCGCGCGCGAGACCGGCTGCGCCGACCTGCGCAACCCCTCGCTGCGCGTGATCGCCGACCATGTGCGCGCGACTGCCTTCCTGGTCAGCGACGGCGTGCTGCCCTCGAACGAAGGCCGCGGCTATGTGCAGCGCCGCATCGTGCGCCGCGCGATCCGCCACGGCTACAAGCTCGGCAAGAAGACCCCGTTCTTCCACAAGCTGGTGCCCGACCTGGTCGCGCTGATGGGCGAGGCCTACCCGAGCCTGGCCAACCAGGCGCAGCGCATCATCGAGGTGCTGAAGGCCGAGGAGGAACGCTTCTACGAGACGCTGGAAAACGGCATGCAGATCCTCGACGCCGCGCTGGCCGATGGCGCCCAGGTGCTGCCGGGCGAAGTCGCCTTCAAGCTGCACGACACCTACGGCTTCCCGCTCGACCTCAGCAACGATGTCTGCCGCGAGCGTGGCCTGGGCGTCGACGAGGCCGGCTTTGCCGCCGCGATGGAGCGCCAGAAGGCGCAGGCGCGCGCCGCCGGCAAGTTCAAGATGGACAAGGCGCTCGACTACCATGGCGCCGGCAACGAGTTCGTCGGCTACGAGCAGCTGCAGCAGCAAGCCAAGGTGGTCGGGCTCTACCTCGACGGCGTCGCCGTGGCCGAACTCAAGTCCGGCCAGACCGGCGTGGTCGTGCTCGAAAGTACCCCGTTCTACGCCGAGTCGGGCGGCCAGGTCGGCGACCAGGGGACGCTGACCAGCGGCTCGGCGCGCTTCGCGGTGGGCGACACGCTCAAGATCAAGGCCGACGTGTTCGGCCACCACGGCCAGCTCGAGACCGGCACGCTGGCGGTCGGCGACCATGTCGAGGCGCTGGTCGATGCCGACCTGCGTTTCGCCACCGTGCGCAACCACAGCGCGACCCACCTGATGCACAAGGCGCTGCGCGAGGTGCTGGGCGCCCATGTGCAGCAGAAGGGCTCGCTGGTCACCCCTGAGCGCACCCGCTTCGACTTCGCGCACAACGTGCCGGTGACCGATGCCGAGATCCGCCAGATCGAGGCCATCGTCAACGCCGAGATCCTGGCCAACGCCGCCGCCCAGGCGCGCGTGATGGACATCGAGTCGGCGCAGCAGACCGGCGCCATGATGCTGTTCGGCGAGAAGTACGGCGAGACCGTGCGCGTGCTCGACATCGGCTCCAGCCGCGAACTCTGCGGCGGCACCCATGTCCAGCGCACCGGTGACATCGGCCTGTTCAAGGTCGTCGCCGAATCGGGCGTCGCCGCCGGCGTGCGTCGCATCGAGGCCGTGACCGGCGTCAACGCGCTGGCCTACCTGCAGTCGCTCGAAAGCACCGTCGCCGAAGCCGCCGCCGCGTTCAAGGCGCCGGTGGCCGAACTGACGCACCGCATCGCGCAGTCGCAGGACCAGATCAAGGCGCTCGAGAAGGAGATCGCCGCGCTCAAGGGCAAGCTGGCCTCGGCCCAGGGCGACGAGCTGCTGGCCCAGGCGGTGGACGTCAAGGGCCTCAAGGTGCTGGCCGCGGTGCTGAGCGGAGCCGATGCCAAGACCTTGCGCGACACCATGGACAAGCTCAAGGACAAGCTGAAGACCGCCGCCATCGTGCTGGCCGCGGTGGATGGCGGCAAGGTGCAGCTGGCCGCTGGCGTCACCAGCGACAGCACCGGCCGGGTGAAGGCCGGCGAGCTGGTGAACTTTGTCGCCCAGCAGGTGGGCGGCAAGGGCGGCGGCAAGGCCGACATGGCCATGGCCGGCGGCACCGATCCGTCGCGCCTGGCCGAGGCACTGGCCGGCGTGGCCGGCTGGGTGGGCGAGCGGGTCTGAACCTCGGCGGGTCAGCCCGCAGGGCC
>JBDLVJ010000008.1:0-3503 GCA_039804875.1 Pseudomonadota bacterium
TATCCTCAGCCGGGCTACGGGCGCTGAGTGCAACCCATGCAGCGCCTGAGCCAGCCTGATGCCTTGCGGATCGCGCGTGAACAGGGAGCGCAGCCGTCCTGCGCTGCCTGCTGTCCCTACGCCAGCCCGGGCTGGGAGTCCTTTCCTGGCACCGAGAACGATGACGCGCTGGAGCCGCTCGGCGCGCTCTGGCTGCCGGGCGACGACGAGCCGACGCTGGAGGAGTCCCGCCTGAGCGGCGTCGATCCCTGGTCGCCGCTGGCGCCGATCTCGCTGGCCCATCACCCGGCCAACCGCTGCGAGGTCTGGGCCTGCCGCGCCTGTGGCAAGCCCTTCCTGCGCTACACCGAATACGGCGGCTACTACGAGGACCGCCGCATCCGTGAACTCGATCCTCGCCGGATCCAAGGTTGACCATGAAATCCTTCTCCGCACTCGGCGGCCTTGTCTATTCGACCGACAGCGGCCGCATGTGCCCGGCCTGCCGTCAGCCCCTGGCCCAGTGTCAATGCGCCCGGCTGCGGGCCGTCCCCGCTGGCGATGGCATCGCGCGCGTGCAGCGTGAAACCAAGGGCCGTGGCGGCAAGGCGGTCACGGTCGTGCGCGGTCTGGCGCTCGACGCCGAGGCGCTGGCGGCGCTGGCCAAGCGGCTCAAGGCCGCCTGCGGCAGCGGCGGCACGGCCAAGGACGGCCAGATCGAGGTCCAGGGCGAGCATGGCGACAAGATCGTCGCCTTTTTGCAGGCCGAGGGCTTCAAGGTCAAGCGCGGCGGCGGCTGATCGGCGCCTGGACGGACCGTGCGCGCGAGTTCGCCGGAGTCCGAGCCGGGTTTCAGAGCACGAGCAGGTCGCGCAGCCTGGCGTGGAGCCGCGCGCTCATGCCGCGCACCCGCTGCAGTTGTTCCAGCGAGGCGAAGGGGCGCGACGCCACCAGCCGGCGCGCGAGCTTGTCGCTGATGCCTGGCACCGAGCGCAGCCTGGCGGTGCTCGAGTGGTTGACCGAGACCGCCTGGTCGTCTGGCGGGCGCGGCCAGTCCAGCGCGCGCCAGTCGCGCGTCACATAGGCGGCCGGGGTCCATTCGCGCAGCATCAGCGTGAGCCAGCCCTTTGGAGTCGCCCGTGACGCGGTTTCGGGCCAGGGCCAGCTCGGACACCCATCGTTCCATTGCTGCTGGCCGCCCAGGCGCCCGAGCGTGAGGCCGCCCAGCGGCTGGCCCTGGAAGGGGCCGCCGTCATAGGGGCGCTCCAGCGCCCAGAGTTCGAGCGCCAGCGTGCCGCTGAGTTCGCCCGCCGCGCGCGGGTTGCTGATGCCGCCGATCGCGAGCTTGAGCTCGCCTGCTTCGAGGCGGGCTTGCAGCGCCCCCGTCAGGCTGGGCTGCGAAAAGCGGTGCGGCAGCACGAGGCGCTTGCAGTCGTGCAGCCGGTCCCAACTGCCCGGCTGGCCCGAGACCAGCCTGAGCGAGAGCCGGCGTCTGGCCTGGCCCGCCGGTTGCGTCAGCGCGGCCCGCCCGCCGACCGGCGCCAGCCGCCGTGGGTCCGGCAGCAGCAGCCCCAGCGGCCATTCGGCCAGCAGCAGCGCATCGTCCGCCCACAGTTGCACCGCCATCGCCCGGTGGCCGGCATCGCTGGCGATGGGGTGGCAGCTCAGCCAGGCCTGCAACTCGACGCCGTCGGTCTCGAAGCGCAAGCGCGCCTCGCCAGCGAAGCAAGCCGGTAGCCAGCGCGACAGGGCAGGGTCTTGTTCCATGATCAGATCGGGTTCAGGCGGGCTTCATCTGTCGGAGGATGTGGCAGGTCTCACCAGCGGGTCCGGACGGTGTAGTCGAGTTGCGCGGAGCCTCTGGCCGGCACCTCGACCCGCCAGGAGGCGCTGTGGGCCGACGGCCTGCTGCTGCGCTGGCTTTCCTGCACGATTTCCCAGTCGCCCGCCAGCGCCTGCTGGACCCGGATCGTGACCGCTTCGTCGCGCGCGTTGCGCAGCGTCATGCACCAGCCGCTCTCGCTGCCGCGCTCGCCGAGCTGGCGAAACGTGACCTGCCGGCGCTCGGCCGACAGGTCGAAGGCCGATCCCAGCCTGAGCCTGACGGTCTCGTCGCGGGCGGTGTGGTTGATCCGCTCCTCGCCGACGAATTGCGCCGCGCCCTGGCGGTCGGGCGCGTAGAAGCGCACCACGCCGGCCGGCAAGGGCTGTCCGAGCGCGCCGCCCCGGTTGTCGAACTCCAGCCAGACCGACGGCTTGAACTGCTGCACCCCGGGGTCCTGACGTCCGAATTCCAGCATTCCGGTGTCGGCCAGCAGGTATTCGCGCCGCACCGGCACCGCCGTGGCCGCCAGCAGCGACAGCTGCTTGCTTTGCTGGTCGGCGATCGAGACCGGCCGCTCGAAGCGGTAGAGGTGGTGGTCGAGCAGCGACTCCTCGACCGGCGCACCGCTGGCGCGCAGCGCCGTCACCGAGGCCTTGCGCGCCATCGGCAGGGCGCTGTCCTGCACCCGGTTCAAGGCGCCGGCCACCAGTTGCAGCCGGGCGTCGCGGTAGGCGGTGCCGCTGCGGTTGCTCAACGTGACCCAGCCCGAGAGGTCCATTTGCCGGCCATCGACCGACAGCCGGGCGACATAGTCGGTTGTCCAGGACAGGCCGCCGCTCAGGTAGGACAGCTCGAGCGACCGGGGGCCGGCGCTGGATTCGAGCAGCAGGGACAGGGTCGGGCGCGCGTGCAGATCGGCCGGCAGGCTGTCGAAAGCGAGGCGGCCGGCCGGGCCGGTCTCGATCCGGTCGGCGAAGCGCAGGACCACGCCGCCGCCATTCTCATGGCCCGTTGCCAGCACGGTGGCCGCTTCGCGCTGCAATACACCCGTGACCGGGTGCTCGCGCAGCACCGTCACTTCATGCCCGAGGCGGGATTCCAGCAGCTGCCGCGGCGTCAGCGGCTTGGCATCGAAGCTCTGTTCGAGCAACTTCACGGGATCGCCGCCGATCCAGCGCAGCTGGGTGGTTTCCGGGCGCATCTGGGCCGGGACTTCGCCCAGATTCAGGCGCACCAAGCCGCCCGGCAGTTGAACCGGGCGCAGTTCCCGCACCAGGGCCAGGTCCTCCTGGTAGAGCGTCAAGGCCAGTGCCGAGCGTTCCGCCGGGCCTGCGTTGACGGACCCGATGTCTTGCGCCAGCGCCGTGCCCACGATCGCGAGGGTCGCCGCGACGCCCAGAATATGTTGCATCTCCGCCTCCCCGGATGGTCTTACGGGTTCCGAGCTTAGCCGAATGCGCGCCATCGGCCCATCCCCTGCCGGCAGGTGCCGGATGAAAATGGAGAGTGAAAAAAGCAAACGGCCTGCAGTCTTGAGAACTGCAGGCCGTCGTTTTTTGGTCGGCGTGGTGGGATTCGAACTCACGACCCCTTGCACCCCATGCAAGTGCGCTACCAGGCTGCGCTACACGCCGAAGCCTTTGATTATAGGCATGTAAATCGGTTTACAGCAAGGAGCCCAGGATTTTTTTGAGCGCGA
>JBDLVJ010000009.1:0-2685 GCA_039804875.1 Pseudomonadota bacterium
GAACATCACCCTTTCACGCCGCCGTCCAGCGCCGAGCAAATCAAGCGGAGAACGGGCCGGCGTACTGTTTTGGAACGCCTATTGGTCGAAAAAACCTTTAGTAAATCGTATTACCAAGGCCATCCGATTATCCACAACCCTGGCCCGTGGCGTCAACCGCGCTCAGCCCTCACCCGGGAAAACCCCTGGGTCCGGACCGCGAGATCGCGGGGCGGACGCCTTGTCAGCCGCCGCCTCGATGGCGGACAATCCCTCATGGCTACCGTGCCACGCACGCCACCCTCTGGAAAAAAGAAGACTCACCTATTGGACCGCTTGAGCCAGCGCAATCGGTGGCTTTTGCCTGGGCTGATCCTGGCCGTGATGCTGCTCTGGAGCGGTTTCTCCTGGTTCGTGGCCACGCGCTACACCGCCCAGATGGTGAACCAGAGCTACCGACACCAGAAACATGTCGCGCAACAGCAGCTCGAGGTGCTCAATGGCAGCTTGCACGACGTGCTGACCACCTTGGGTGGCGTCACCAGTGTCCTGGCCCGGGAAGACCAGATCGGGCGCGGGCTCGGGTTCTTCGGCCCGGAGGTGACGCCCGCCAGCGGCCACTCGTCGCTGCAGCGCCTGCGCTGGGAGCAGGACCCGGCGCTGCGCCGGCTGGGCCGGTATCTGGCCAACTACGCCGAGGCGCTGCAGATCGACGCGATCTGGCTGCTCAACGCGGCCGGTGACTGCGTCGCCTCGAGCAACGGCGGCCTGCCCGGCAGCTTCGTCGGCAGCAACTATTCGGACCGCCATTACTTCCGCGACATCCAGGGCAGCGAAGCCAGGCTGGGGCAGCAATATGCCGTCGGCCGCATCAGCCGGGTGCCGGGCCTCTACGTGGCCCATCCGGTCATCGTCGCGGGCCGGTTTGTCGGCGCCGTCGTCAGCAAGACCGACATCGTCGAGCGCTCGCGCTGGAGCCGCAACGAGAACGTCTTCGTGGCCGATGCCAACGGCGCCATCGTGCTGGCACAGGACAAGTCGCTGGAGTTCCGTTTCCTGCCCGACCGGCTTGGCCCCAGCCTGGCGCAACCCGACCTCGCCCTCGAGTACCGCAACACCCGCTTCGAACCGCTCGACATCGCCCCCTGGGGGGATCTCGGCCTGGCGGATCTGGTCCGGCTCGACCACCGGCCCACGCCCTTCCTGCTGCTTGACGGCAGCCGGCGCTCGGAGAGTTTCTCGATCCATCTGCTGCATCCGATGCCGGAAATCCGCCAGCTCGAAGGCCAGCGCTACGCCCTGTTCACGCTGCTGGCGCTGGCCGGCGACCTGCTGATCGTGGCGCTGGCGGCCTTGACGCTCTACCTGCGCTCGCTGGTGCGCGAGCGCGAGGCGGCGCTGCAAGCCAAGCAGGAACTCGAAGCCCTGGTCGAGCGCCGGACCGCCGAGCTGCAGGTGGCCAAGGAGGCCGCCGAGCAGTCAAGCCAGGCCAAGGCCACCTTCCTGGCCAACATGAGCCACGAGATCCGCACCCCGCTCAATGCGATCAACGGCATGACCCTGCTGACCCTCAAGACCGAGCTGTCGCCGCGCCAGCAGGACTACCTGCGCAAGATCCAGACCTCGAGCCAGCATCTGCTGGGCGTCATCAACGACATCCTCGACTTCTCCAAGATCGAGTCGGGCAAGCTAGGCATCGAACAGACCGAGTTCGAGCTCGATGCCGTGCTTGACCATATCGCCGACCTGTTCGGCGAGCGCGCGGCCGCCAGGGGCCTGGAGCTGCTGATCGAGGTCGCCGAGGAGGTGCCACGCCACCTGACGGGCGACCCGCTGCGCATCGAGCAGGTGCTGATCAACTACACCAGCAATGCGCTGAAGTTCACCGAGCATGGCCAGATCACGATCCGGGTCGGCATCGCCGAGAGGAACGAGGCCGGGGTGCTGCTGCATGTCGCCGTGTGCGACAGCGGCATCGGCCTGGCCGAGACCTTGCGCGGCAAGCTGTTCCAGAGCTTCGAGCAGGCCGATCCCTCGACCACCCGCCAGTACGGCGGAACGGGACTGGGACTGGCGATCTCCAAGCGGCTGGCCGAGCTGATGGGGGGCGAGGTCGGGGTGACCAGTCGACTCGGCCAGGGCGCGACCTTCTGGTTCACGGCCCGGCTGGGCACGGGAGCGGCCCGGCCCGAGCGCCAGGCGCCGCCCGACTGGCAGGGCCTGCGCGTGCTGGTGGTGGACGACCAGGAATCGGCCAGCCGGCTGACAGCCGTGCTGCTGCGACGCCTGGGGTTCGAAGTCAGCCAGCAACGCAGTGGCGCGGCGGCCTTGTCGGCGCTGCAAGCCGCCGACCAGCAGGGCCGGCCTTACCGGCTGCTGCTGCTGGACTGGCGAATGCCGGAGCCAGACGGCGTCGAGACCGCGCGTCGCATCGCGGCGCTCGACTTGAGCCAGCGACCCGGCTGCGTGCTGCTCGGCGGACAGCTTCCCGATGACTGGGCCAGGATCGCGCCACCGGCCGGCCTGATCGGCAACCTGGACAAGCCGGTGCGGCCCAAGGCCTTGTTCGAGCTGCTGCAGCGGGTGCTGAGCGGCGCCGACAGCCCGCACCAGATCTGGACGACCGGCGTCACCACGCCCGATAGCCGGAGCCTGGCCGGCGCGCGGGTGCTGCTGGTGGAGGACAACCCGATGAACCAGGAGGTC
>JBDLVJ010000010.1:0-3726 GCA_039804875.1 Pseudomonadota bacterium
TCGATCGGCAGCGAGCCGGAGTCTTCCTGCGTGTTGAAGAAGATCGGGGCGATCTTGCCGCCGAGCGTGACGCCGCCGAAGCGCTTGTTCGGCACGAACGGGATGTCCTGGCCCGTGGCCCAGATCACCGAGTTGGTGGCCGACTTGCGGCTGGAGCCGGTGCCGACCACGTCGCCGACGTAGGCCACGAGGTTGCCCTTGGCCTTGAGGTCGTCGATGAACTGCATCGGGCCGCGCTTGCCGTCTTCCTCGGGCTTGAAGGCCGCGTCGGGACGGGTGTTCTTCAGTATCGCCAGGTAGTGCAGCGGGATGTCCGGGCGGCTCCAGGCGTCGGGAGCCGGCGACAGGTCATCGGTGTTGGTCTCGCCCGGCACCTTGAACACGGTGACGGTGATCTTCTGCTCGACCTCGGGGCGGCTGGTGAACCACTCGGCCTCGGCCCAGGACTCGATGACTTCCTTGGCCTTGGCGTTGCCGGCCTTGGCCTTCTCCGCCACGTCGTTGAAGAAGTCGAACATCAGCAGCGTCTTCTTCAGCGCATCGGCGGCCACGCCCGCCACTTCGGCGTCGTCCAGCAGCTCGATCAGCGGGTGCACGTTGTAGCCACCCACCATGGTGCCGAGCAGCTCGGTGGCCTTGGCCTTGGAGATCAGGGCCACGGCGACATCGCCATGCGCCACGGCGGCCAGGAACGAGGCCTTGACCTTGGCGGCATCATCGACGCCCGGGGGCACGCGGTGGGTCAGCAGGTCCAGCAGGAAGGCGTCCTCGCCAGCGGGCGGGTTCTTGATCAGCTCGATCAGGTCGGCGACCTGCTTGGCCTCCAGCGGCAGCGGGGGAATGCCCAGCGCGGCGCGCTCGGCGACATGTTGACGGTAGGCTTGCAGCATCGTTAAAGCTCCAGTTAAAGATTCTTGTGGGGTGTCTCAAGGCAACGGGTTCAGCGCGACTTCTGCGCCATGTCAAGCAAGTTCGGGGCCGGGTTGTGCTTGAGGTGCTCGGCATAGGCGGCCTGCAGCGGGCTCATGCACTCATCGGCCAGGCGTCGGCCCTGCTTCTGATCCATCAGCATCGACTTGTTGGCGAGCTGGATCCAGACCGCGCCACGGACCTGATCCTCGAGCCGCAGGGCGCCGGTGGCGCTCATGACCGGGCGCAGATGGAAGCGCTGGTTCTTGAGCTGCAGATGGAAATAACCAGGCGCGTCGCGGTCGGGGCTCAGGTTCACGGTCTGGCCCAGCTCGCAGGGAATGCGGCCGACCGCGACCTGGGCCGACAGGGCCAGCTCGTCGTCCTGCAACGCCGCGCCACGCGCGGGTTTGCGCGCGGGCTCGCTGGCCGCCTGGGCGCCCAGCAGCACGAGGCTCGCGCCAACAGCCGCCACCAGGCGGGCCAACATCAGGTTACGGTGGATCGCCATGATGACTCCTGGGAAAAATCCCGGTTCAGAAAAAGACGCCCGCTTCCGAAGGAATCGGGCAGCCGGTCTGGTGCGCACGCTCCAGAGTCTGCCAATAGTAGCGGTAGCTGGCTCGGTCGTGCAGCTGGCCGTCGAGCGCGATCGGCGCCCAGTCCGCCGCATGGGCCGTGGCGATGATGCGGGCCGATTGCTCGACCTCCTGCGCGGTCGGCGCGAAGGCCTCGAGAATGGGCTCGATCTGGTCGGGGTGGATACTCCACATGCGCGTGTAGCCGAGCTCGCGCGCGGCGCGCCGCGCGGCCTGCCTCATCGCGGCCTTGTCCTTGAACTCGGTCACGACGCAGTGCGAGGGCACCTTGCCATGGGCATGGCAGGCGCTGGCGATCTCGAGCTTGGCGCGCAGCACCAGCGGGTGGCTGAACTGCCCGGCCAGGCCCATGCCATCCGAGGGAATGGCACCGCCATGGGCGGAGACGAAGTCCATCAGGCCAAAGCTCAGGGATTGCACGCGCGGGTGCGCGGCGATCTCGAAGGCGCGATGCACCGCGGCCGGCGACTCGATCAGCACCTGCAGCGGCAGCTCGCCGCCGCCGGCAAGGTTCATCGCGGCCAGCGCGCGCTCGACATCGGCCAGCGATTCGACCTTGGGCACCATCAGGTGCGACAGCCGGCCGCCGACAGCGCCCACGATCCGCGCCACGTCGGCCTCGAAGGCCGGATGGTCGACCGCGTGCACGCGCACGCCGACGCGCGGCCGGACGGCGCCAGCGAAATCCAGGTCCCGCACCAGCTCGGTGACAAGCTGGGCATGCTCGGCCTCGGCGCCGATGGCGGCGCCGTCCTCGCAGTCCAGCGTCACGTCGAAGACGCAGGCACCGAACCGCTCGGAAAATTCGGCCTGCAGCCGCAGGCTCTTGCGCATGCGCGCCTCGACACCGCTGTAATGGTCACACACGGGCAGCGCCACCGCGCCGGCCTGGGCCCCGAGCAATACCGCGCGCGGATGCATGCTCACCTGCGGTCCCTTCCGATCAGACCAGGTGGGCGACGCCGGCCTGCTCGTCGGTCAGCTCCTTGAGGGTCTTAGCGATGCAGGTCTGGCTGAACTCGTCGATCTCCAGGCCTTCGACGACCTTGTACTCGCCGTTCTCGCAGGTGACGGGGAAACCGAACATGACATCCTTCGGAATGCCGTACCAGCCTTGCGACGGGATGCCCATCGTGACCCACTTGCCGTTGGTGCCCAGGGCCCAGTCGCGCATGTGGTCGATGGCGGCGTTGGCGGCCGAGGCGGCCGAGGACAGACCGCGCGCCTCGATGATGGCGGCACCGCGCTTGCCGACGGTCGGCAGGAACACGTTGGCGTTCCATTCCTGGTCGTTGATCATGTCCTTGACCGACTCGCCGTTGATGGTGGCGAAGCGGTAGTCGGCGTACATGGTCGGCGAGTGGTTGCCCCAGACGCACAGTTGTTCGATGTCGGCCACGGCCTTGCCGGTCTTGGCGGCGATCTGCGAAGCGGCGCGGTTATGGTCCAGACGCAGCATGGCGGTGAAGTTGCCCGGCTTGAGGTCGGGTGCCGACTTCATCGCGATGTAGGCGTTGGTGTTGGCGGGGTTGCCGACCACCAGCACCTTGACATCGCGCGAGGCGACGGCGTTCAGGGCCTGGCCCTGGGCGGTGAAGATGGCGCCGTTGATCGCCAGCAGTTCGGCACGCTCCATGCCCGGGCCGCGCGGACGCGAACCGACCAGCAGCGCGTAGTCGGTGTCCTTGAAGGCGGTCATCGGGTCGCTGTGGGCTTCCATGCCGGCCAGCAGCGGGAAAGCACAGTCCTCGAGCTCCATCATCACGCCCTTGAGCGCTTGCTGGGCCTTCTCAACCGGCACTTCCAGCAACTGCAGGATGACCGGCTGGTCCTTGCCCAGCATTTCGCCCGAGGCGATGCGGAACAGCAGGGCGTAACCGATTTGACCAGCAGCGCCGGTGACGGCAACGCGAACGGGCTTCTTGCTCATGAGAACACTCCAGAAATGCAACAGTTGAGAGAAAAGAAATCCTGGCAAGTTTACCCTGCAAAAAAGGCCCAAGTCAATTTGTCTTATGTCTTATATAAGATATGATTACACCCGATCATGGTCCAGACCCCGTCCGCCTCCAGCCCCAAGACCCCAGAGGTCGAATACCCGAGCTCGGGCAGCGACGGTGGACCGGGCGCGGCCAGCAGCGCGACGCCGGCCTTCAGCCCGCTCTACCAGCAGATCAAGGGTCTGATCCTGCAAAGCCTGCAGGCTGGCGAGTGGAAG
>JBDLVJ010000011.1:0-3318 GCA_039804875.1 Pseudomonadota bacterium
GCGCGGCATCGGGCCCATGTCCAGGGTCGGCGCGCGCCCTGGGAAGTGGCCGGCGCCGGCCTGCTGGTGCTGGCGGGCCTGATCTTCTGGCTGGCACCGGCGCCACCCGCGCCGGCCCTGGCAACCGAAGCCGCCGAGGCCCGGCCGGCCAGCCTGGTCGAGCTCAAGGCCGTGATCGGCCAGCGTTGCCTGCCCTGCCACAACGCCGAGGTGCAGAACAAGGGGGTGGCCCTGCACACCGAGGCGCTGATCCTCCAGCACGGGCAGGCCATCTACCAGCAGGCGGTGCTGCTGCGCCAGATGCCGCTCAACAACGCGACCGGCATCACCGAGGCCGAGCGCCTCGTGATCCGGCGCTGGTTCGACGCCGGCATGCCCCGGCACTGAGCCCGTCCCCCCGATCTGGTGCGCCGTCGGACCCGAAGCGGTGCATCATTTCATAAAAAACTGTATACAAATTTGTATTCAGATCATGCAGGAGCCTGGCATCGATCTTGCGTCTGAGGCTGCATGCCGCCCCGAGCGGTTTCCAGACCCTTCCCTTGGAGTCCTCATGCACAAGCGCCAATTCCTGCAAGTCACCGCCGCCCTGGCCGTTGCCACCCTCGGCCAGGCCCATGCGCAGACCCCGCTCAAGTTCCAGCTCGACTGGCGCTTCGAGGGCCCCTCGGCCCTGTTCGTTCAGCCGGCGGCCAGGGGCTATTTCAAGCAGGCCGGGCTCGATGTCACGATCGATGCCGGCAACGGCTCCAGCGGCACCGTGACCCGCGTCGCCTCGGGCAGCTACGACATCGGTCTGGCCGATGTCGCCGCGCTGATGGAGTTTCACGCCAACAACCCCGAGGCTCCGAACAAGCCGGTCGCGGTCATGATGGTCTACAACAACACCCCTGCGGCGGTGCTGGCGCTCAGGAAGTCGGGCATCAAGTCCCCGGCCGATCTCAAGGGCAAGAAGCTCGGCGCCCCGGTGTTCGATGCCGGCCGCAAGGCCTTCCCGATCCTGGACAAGGCGAACCGGATCGGTGCCGTCAGCTGGACCGCGATGGAGCCCTCGCTGCGCGAGACCATGCTGGTGCGCGGCGATGTCGACGCGATCACGGGCTTTTCCTTCACCTCGCTGCTCAACCTCGAGGCGCGCGGCGTCAAGGCCGACGAGGTCGTGGTGCTGCCCTACGCCGACTTCGGCGTCAAGCTCTACGGCAACGCCATCATTGCCTCGCCCAAGCTGATCAAGGAAAACCCGGCCGCGCTCAAGGCCTTCCTGAGCGCCTTCGCCAAGGGCGCCAAGGAAGTCATGGCCAACCCGGCCGCCGCGATGGAGTCGGTCAAGGCGCGCGACGGCATCATCAACCTGCCGATGGAGACGCGCCGGCTGCAGCTCGCGATCGATTCGGTCGTCGCCAGCCCCGATGCGCGCCGCGAGGGCTTCGGCCGCGTCGATCCGGGCCGCCTGAGCCTGATGGCGAGCCAGGTCTCGGACGCCTACGCCACCAAGACCCGGGTCGATGCCGGCGCGATCTGGAACGGCAGCTTCCTGCCGCCGGCAGCCGAGCTCGACATCCTGCCCAAGGCCAAGAAATGAGAGGCGACCCGATGGACAGCGCAATCGAAACCCCCTTTGTCGATTTCCAGAACGTCTGGCTGGCCTACAACGAGGAACTCTGGGCCGAGGGCAAGTTCGCGGTCGAGGACATCAACCTGCAGGTCAAGCGCGGCGAGTTCATCGCCATCGTCGGGCCCTCGGGCTGCGGCAAGTCGACCTTCATGAAGCTGACCACCGGCCTGAAGGCGCCGAGTCGCGGCAGCATCAAGGTCGACGGCCAGCCGGTCACCGGCCCGCTCAAGATCTCGGGCATGGCCTTCCAGTCTTCCTCGCTGCTGCCCTGGCGCAGCACGCTCGACAATGTGCTGCTGCCGCTCGAGATCGTCGAGCCCTACCGCGCGACCTTCAAGCAAAAGCGCGCCGAATATGTCGAGCGCGCGCGCCAGCTGCTCGCGACCGTCGGCCTGGCCGGCTACGAGGACAAGTACCCGCGGGAACTCTCGGGCGGCATGCAACAGCGCGCCAGCATCTGCCGCGCGCTGATCCACCAGCCCAAGATGCTGCTGCTCGACGAGCCCTTCGGCGCGCTCGACGCCTTCACGCGCGAGGAACTCTGGTGCACGCTGCGCGACCTGCACGCGGCGCAGGGCTTCAACGTGATCCTGGTCACGCATGACCTGCGCGAAAGCGTGTTCCTGGCCGATACCGTCTACGTGATGAGCAAGAGTCCGGGCCGCTTCGTCGTCAAGCGCGACATCGAGCTGCCGCGCCCGCGCGACCTCGAACTGACCTACACCCCGGCCTTCACCGACATCGTGCACGAGCTGCGCGGCCATATCGGCGCCATGCGCAAGGCCGGCGCCGTCATCAACCAATGAACCGGAGTCCGCAATGAAAAGCAAGAACATCGAACGCTGGTCGCCCTGGCTGCTGCTGCTGCTGATCATCGTCCTGTGGCAGACGCTGACCAGCGCCTTCCAGGTCTCGGAATTCATCTTCCCGAGCCCGGCCCGCATCCTCGACCAGGCGATCGAATACCACGCCGTGATCGCGGGCCACGCCTGGCGCACCTTCTGGGTCACGATGGTCGGTTTCGGCCTGGCGATCCTGGTCGGCGTGCTGCTGGGCTTCCTGATCGGCAGTTCGCGCGTCGCCTACGCGGCGGTCTACCCGCTGATGACGGCCTTCAACGCGCTGCCCAAGGCGGCCTTCGTGCCGATCCTGGTGGTCTGGTTCGGCATCGGCGTCGGCCCGGCGATCCTGACCGCCTTCCTGATCAGCTTCTTCCCGATCACGGTCAACATCGCGACCGGGCTGGCCACGCTCGAGCCCGAGCTCGAGGACGTGCTGCGCGTGCTCGGCGCCCGGCGCTGGGACGTGCTGATGAAGGTCGGCCTGCCGCGCTCGCTGCCGTATTTCTACGGCTCGCTCAAGGTCGCGATCACGCTGGCCTTCGTCGGCACCACGGTGTCCGAGATGACCGCCGCCAACGAGGGCATCGGCTACCTGCTGATCTCGGCCGGTTCGGCGATGCAGATGGGCCTGGCCTTCGCCGGCCTGCTGACTGTCGGCGTGATGGCGATGCTGATGTACGAGCTGTTCAGCCTGATCGAGAAGCACACCACGGCCTGGGCGCACCGGGGTTCGCAAGGGCATTGAGCCGCTGCAGGTCCGCGCCGCCGCCGCCCGCCTCTCAGGCCGCGCGGGCGGTGTAGCGCCTGAGCCACTGCTCGAACCGCCCCGCCGGCAGTGGCTTCGAATACCAGAAGCCCTGC
>JBDLVJ010000012.1:0-8190 GCA_039804875.1 Pseudomonadota bacterium
GGCATGGCGGTGCTGGCTGAAAACAAGGGAAACTGATTTTATCCCTTGCCAGCAGTATCAATTTTTAGCGGATGACTCAGTCGCTGCCGAACAGGTCGCGCGTGTAGACCTTGTCAGCCACGTCGGCCAGATCGGCGGTCTGGCGGTTGGCGACGATCACGTCGCACTCGCGCTTGAAGCGGCCCAGGTCGCGCACCACCTCGGAGCCGAAGAAGTCGTCCTGCTCGAGCACGGGCTCATAGACGATGACCTTGACGCCCTTGGCCTTCAGCCGCTTCATCACCCCCTGCACGCTGCTGGCGCGGAAGTTGTCGCTGCCGGCCTTCATGACCAGGCGGTAGACGCCGACCACCTGCGGGCGGCGGCGCAGGATGTCGTCGGCGATGAAGTCCTTGCGCGTGCTGTTGGCGCTCACGATCGCGCTGATCAGCGTCTGCGGCACGTCCTGGTAGTTGGCCAGCAGCTGCTTGGTGTCCTTGGGCAGGCAATAGCCGCCGTAGCCGAAGCTCGGGTTGTTGTAGTGACTGCCGATGCGCGGATCGAGGCAGACGCCGTCGATGATCTGGCGCGTGTCCAGGCCGTGGCTGGCGGCATAGCTGTCGAGCTCGTTGAAATAGGCCACGCGCAGCGCCAGGTAGGTGTTGGCGAACAGCTTGATCGCCTCGGCCTCGGTGCTGCCGGTGAACAGCACCGGCACGTCCGGCTTGAGGGCGGCGGCCTGCAGCAGGCCGGCGAAGACGCGCGCGCGCTCGGAGTCCTCGCCGACCACGATGCGGCTCGGATGGAGGTTGTCGTGCAGCGCCTGGCCCTCGCGCAGGAACTCGGGGCTGAAGATCAGGTTGCGCGTACCGTACTGGGCGCGCGCCTTCTCGGTGAAGCCGACCGGAATGGTCGACTTGATCACCATCACCGCGTCCGGGTTGATCGCGATCACGTCGCGGATCACGGCCTCGACCGAGCTGGTGTTGAAGTAGTTGGTCGCCGGATCGTAGTCGGTCGGGGTCGCGATGATGACGTAGTCGGCGCCCTGGTAGGCCTCGCGCTTGTCCAGCGTCGCGCGCAGGTTGAGCGGCTTGCTGGTCAGGTACTGCTCGATATCGGCGTCATCGATCGGGGACTGGCGGGCGTTGAGCTGCTCGACCTTGGACGGAAGGATGTCGAGCGCGACGACCTCGTTCTGCCGCGCGAGCAGCACGGCATTGGAGAGGCCGACGTAGCCGGTACCGGCGATGGCGATTTTCATGGTGGTGGGGGCCGATCCGGCCTGGAATCAGGATCTGGCTATGTTAGCGCTCCCGGCTGGTGCCGGGGCGCCGCTCTCAGGTCAGGCCGCTGACCAGCCAGGCCGCCGTGCCCCACATCATCAGCGCCACCAGTCCGTCGATGACACGCCAGAGCAGGGGCGAACCGAGCCGGCGGCCAAGCCAGAAGGTCGCGATTCCCAGCCAGCTGAACCAGAGCAGCGAGCCCGTCAGCGCGCCAGCGCCGAACAGCTGGTTGCCGGGCTGGCCCCAGGCCAGCGAGGCGGTTCCGATCAGCACCGCGGTGTCGAGCCAGGCATGGGGGTTGAGCCAGGAGAAGCCCAGCGCCGTGAGCACGGCCTGGCGCCGCGTCATCGGCCGGTCGGTACGCGCTCCGGCCACCAGTGGCTGGCCCGCCGTCGGGCGCCAGCAGCGCTGGCCCGCCTGCCAGCCATAGACCAGCAGGAACAGCACGCCGGCACCGACCAGCGCGCCCTGCAGCTTGTCGCTCAATCCGCCGAGTTCGGCCAGCCCGAGCACGCCCAGCGCGATCAGCACGAAGTCGGCCAGCATGCTGGTCGCGACGGTCAGCCAGAGGTGCTGGCGCCGCAGGCCCATGCGCACCACATGCGCGTTCTGCGGCCCGATGGCCATGATCAGCGACAGGCTCAGTGCCAGGCCGGCGCTGAAGGCCGGCGACAGAAGGGAGGGCAGGACGATCGACATGACAGGAACTCCGTGGGCGCCGTGCAAGGTGGGGCGCGATCCCGCTCAGTGTGCCGTTTGTTCCAGGCATTTAAACTCAGTTAAATAAATCTGGATTTACTCAAGGGAAACTTGAATCATGCTCGATGTGCGCCAGCTCGAGGCGCTGGTCGCCGTGCTCGAGCACGGCAGCTTCGGCGCCGCCGCCGGCCAGCTGCACCTGACGCTGGCGGCGGTCTCGCTGCGTGTCAAGGCGCTCGAGGAGACGCTCGGCCAGCGCCTGCTGGTGCGTGGCAAGCGCCTGCGTGCCACCATCGCCGGCCAGGCCCTGCTCGCGCACGCGCGCCAGTTGCAGCTGATGGAGGCCGACCTGCTCGCGAGCCTGCCCGGCCATCTGCCCGTTGCCGGCCAGGACTGGCAGCGGCTGAGCGTGGCGGTCAATGCCGACTCGGTCGCGGCCTGGTTCCTGCCTGGTGTCGCGCCCTTGCTGCGGCGCCAGCGCCTGCTGCTCGACATCGTGGTCGATGACCAGGATCACACCCATGACGCGCTCGGGAGCGGCGAGGTCAGTGGCTGCGTGACGACGCTGGCGCGGCCGATGCACGGCTGCGTCGCCGAGCCGCTGGGCGTGATGCGCTACCGCTGTGTCGCCCTGCCCGAGCTGGTCCAGCCCTGCCTCGCAGCGGGGACAGCAATCTCGCCGCATCGCCTGCTGGCGCTGCCGGCCGTGATCTTCAACCGCAAGGACGGGCTGCAGGATATCTTCCTCGAGCGCCATTTCGGCCTGCGCCAGGCGGCCTACCCGCGCCATTTCGTGCCAGCCACGGATGCCTTCATGGCCGCGCTCGAGCTCGGCCTGGGCTGGGGCATGGTGCCCGAGCATGAACTCGCGCGGCGGGTGGTCGGTCGTCCGCCGCTGGTCGACGTGCTGCCGGAGGCGACGGTCGATGTGGCGCTCTACTGGCAGCATTGGCTGCGCGAAGCGCCATCGGCGCAAGCCCTGACGCGGGCGGTCAAGGAAGCGGCGCGCGCGCAGCTCGCGCCGATCGAGACACATGCCAGGAATGGCAAGGAATGACGCTGGCGCCAGTACCCGGGGCTCAAGGCCGCGATGTCGTCTGCCTGTTCAAACCCAGGGTCGGAGTCTCGTTGAAGAAGTTCCAGGGTTTCAGCAGCACATTGACCCATTCCGTCGGCATGATGGGCCACTCCTCGGCCCGGGCCACATGGGTCGTGCCAGTGGTCAGCCAGACCACGTTGTCGGTGTTTTCAATTGACTGATCGTTGGCAGTGAACTGGCCCAGGCCAGTGTCCTTGTCGGAGCGGTTGGGATATTTGCCTTCCGGGTAACGCTCATCGGGATGGTAGCGGGTGACCCAGATTTGCTTGTCCATGAAGCTCAACCGGTTGTAGATCCACTCATCCTTCGCGAAATTGGCACCCTTGGCAATCGGATGGGAGCCGCCTGCGTAGGGAATCATCTGGTACGACACCGGGTAGCCCATCCGGTTCAGCCGGTTCTGGTTCCCCAGCAGGCGGATGGTGGCCGGATCAAACTTTTGCGCCGCCTGTTGCTCGGTGGCGACTTGGCGCTGCAACGTTTGCATGGTGCTGGTGCGGGGGCCGCCGCCGGTGTTCGGCGCGACGACGGGATCGATTTCGGTCAGCGTGTTGGCTTCCCCGTCCACATCCAGATCCAGGCGGAAGTTGTAAATGTGCTGGTGGGTGGTTCCGACGATGTGATGGTCGATCAGTGTTCCGTACTTCGTGTCGTCGGCTGCCGTCACATCCTGCATGGTGCGTGCCTTGACGCCCTTGACAGCTTCTATGCCGGTGGCGCCTGCGTTGATGCCGATGACGCCGTTCTCGGCAAACACCCAGTCGAACATGTAGTCGTAATTGCCCACGGTACTGATCCAGCGGATCACCAACTCGCGCCGCTCGGTGCTCAGGTTGGGCTGGCCCATCTCCTGATGCTTGAATTCGGGACCGGCATAGCGCTCGAACACGGCGATGGCATTCGGGATGGTCACGGGAGCGCCATTGAAATCGGCGATCGTCGCGTCCAGCAGAACCGCGTTGTGCGGCGCGTCAGTGCCAGGCTCGATCGATGAGGTCAGCGTGCCCATGCCGTATTCGCCCGAGTCCAGGTAGGCCTTGAAGTACCAGCCCACGTCGGGGTCTCCGTAGGGCACGATCATGCCGCCCAGCGTGCCTTCATACATGATCTTCCGCTTGGTGCCGTTGTCGTTGTAGGACACGGTCGACAAGGTTAGGCCGGTTCGCGAATCGACCCGGAAGTGCAGCTCCCAGTTGCGCCAGCGCAGGGTGTTGCCGGCGATGGTGTAGTTCTTGCCCTCGGGCTCAACGATCTCCAATGGCTTGGGGGCCTCGCTCGGTTTGCGGTCGCGGCCGTCGTAGGAGCGCTTGGCCAGTGGCACCGGAATCACGCCCTCGTCCTCGATCCTGATGACCTGCTTTTTCTCCAGATCGACGACCGCCACCAGGTTCTCGATCGGGTGGCTCCAGTAGTTGCCGTCGCCCACGTCCAGATAGCTCACGACCTTGAGCAGGCGCTCTTGCTGTCCGAGGGAGTCCTTGCCATCGAAGTAACCCACCGTCAATGGCGTGGTGACCACTTTCTTGACATCGGTGATGCCACGCTGGGCCAGCGCCTGGGCGTATTCCGTGCTGGCTTCGATGGCGGCTTGAACGGTGGCGAAATCGTCGACCAGCACCATGCCGTGGGCGCCCTCGACCGGCTGCCAGCGGGTCACCTGGCCCTGGATCAGGTTGACCGACGCCTCGATCACTCGGCGGCCGTCCAGCAGCACCACCTCGGCCTGGCGCGGAGTTTTCACTGGCGTGCCGTTCAGGGCAAAGGCCCATACCTCGTCCTTCGGCGGCGCCTTGAGGGCCATCTCGACCACACGGAGGCCGGGCTTGAAGTGACCCGAGGCCTTCAGTATGTCGAGTGAAGCCTTGATCTCGTCCGCCGTCAGCGGGTTGAGCGGATGCGGCTTGTCCTCGACCACGAAGGTCCTGTCCAGGCCGGACTGGAAGAGGTTCCTGAGGAAGTCCTCGGACACCAAGGCCTGGCCCTTGCGCAGGAGCAGCGGCACCTCAACCTTCTGGGACGCACCGTTGATGGTGACCGATCGGGCGCCGGGCTTGGACCGCACCAGCGTGCCGTTGCGGGTGATGGTGTAGACCTGCGCGTAGTTGTCCCACTGAATGCGGGCATTGAGTGCCTTGGCCGCCTCGGCCAGCGGCACCATCTTGGCCGGCGCGCCATGAGCCATCGCCTGGGTTGCCAGCAAGGTCGATGCCGCCAGGGCGAGGGCACTCAAGGTCAGGGGGCGAGGACGGGACTGCGGTTTCATGATCCATTAACTCCATCTTGTTGTGAAAAATTTCAGGCGCGGCTCAATGACTGGCCTTGGCGAAGCTCAGCACCTGGGCCTGGCTGACGCCCTTGAGTCCATCGACCCCGAACTCAACGCCCCATCCCGAGCGCTTCGTGCCGCCGAACGGCACCATCGGATGGACCATGCCGTGCTGGTTGATCCAGATCGTGCCGGCTTGCAGTCGCATCGCCACCTGACGGGCGCGCTCGGGGTCACCGCCCCACACCGAGGCACCCAGGCCCGCCTCGGCCCGGTTGGCCGACGCGATGGCGTCCTCGATCTGGTGGTAGCGGACAATCGGCAATACCGGCCCGAACTGTTCCTCATCCACCAGGCGGTGCCCGTCGCGCAGCCCTGTCACCAGGGTGATCGGGAAGAAGTACCCGGGGCCCGATGGGGCCTGGCCACCACACACGATCCGGCCCCCGTGGCGCTGCGCGTCCTCCACCAAGTCACTCACAATCTGGAACTGCTTGCGGTTCTGGATCGGGCCGACACAGATGCCCGGGTCCAGGCCGTTGCCCATCGGCAGCGCTTGCGCAATCTCCCCGAGCGCCTCGACGATGGCGTCGTGCAGGCTGTCTGGCACGTAAAGGCGCTTGATGGCGGCACAGGTCTGCCCCATGTTCAGGAAGGCGCCCCAGAACAAGCCTGCGGCAATCTGTTGCGGATTGGCGTCGTCGAGCACGATGGCCGCGTCGTTACCCCCCAGTTCCATGGTCGTGGGCGTCAGATGCCGGGCCGCGACGGCGGCGATCTTGGCGCCAGTGGGGCCGGAACCCGTGAACATCACCTTGTCCACGGCAGGCGTATCCACCAGCAGCTGTCCTACCGTGCCATCGCCGCTGACCGTGTTCAGCACACCGGGAGGCAGTTGCTCGGCGATCAGGCGAAACATTTCCAGCGAGCAGATGCTGGTGAATTCGGAAGGCTTGATGACGACGGTATTGCCCATGCGCAGCGCCGGAATGATCTGCCATATGGCAATCATGAGGGGCCAGTTCCAGGGACTGATGGCGGCGATAACACCGTAGGGCTTGCGGTGCAGTTCATCGCGGCGCGTGTCATCCTCGAAGACCACTTCCACCGGCAGTGGAATGGTCGCGGGCACGCGGGTCCAGACTTCGCATCCCCACAGTTCAAAACGCGCCCCCGGCACTTGCCCCGTCCCCAGGCCGCCGAGGGGTTTGCCTTGTTCCTTGGTCACCCATTCGGCCAGATGGTCGGCATTGGCGTTCAGGATGTCCGCGACCCTCAGCAGGTGATCCTGGCGCGTGGCATCCGGCAAGGCGGCCCAAGCCGGTTGGGCGCGCCGGGCGGCACTCAAGGCCTGCTGCACTTGAGAGGGGGTGCTGATGGCTACCCGTCCCAGGCACTCACCGGTTGCCGGGTTGAACGATGCGAAGGTGTCGGGCGATGCGACCGATCGGCCATCGATGACGTTATGAAATTCGACCACTGCAAGTCTCCTTGTTGTATCCAGACAAGGCCGATTCTTGTGGTCATCCGCTCGGGTCGCAATCGCGCGGATTCGCTAGCGAAAACTCGCGAGAGGGGAAACCCCTGGATGGCTAGCGTGGGGGAACTGGCAATTGATGCAGTGCCTGGACAAGCTTGGCGGTGGATGTCACGCCCAGTTTCTGTCGCAGGCTGCGCAGTTGATGGTCTATGGTCGAGGCGGAACGGTTCAGGTGTCTCGCGACTTCCTTGTATGAGTAGCCCTGCATGACCCATTGGGCCACCCGGCATTCGGCTGGAGTCAACCCCAGTCGTTCGATCGACGAGGCCTCCCAGCCCAGGGGGCTTGCGGTCGTGGCTTCGGGCGCCTCATGCGGTGTGGCAACCGTCAAGTTCCTGGCTGCGCCCAGTACGGGTCCGATGACCAGACTGGCCAGCACCTGTACCCTGGAGCGCGATTCCAGATCCCAGGCCTGGGGTCGACTGTGGTCCAGGCACAGCAGGCCCACGATTTGCCCGCCATCCCGGATAGCGATCGCCATCTTGCTGCGGGTGCCCACCTGCTGGAAGAAGCGGGCCAGCTCGGGTTCGATGTGCGGGTTGTCAAGCGTGTCCTCGAAGACGACCGGACCCGCTTGACGAAACACGAACTGCACCGAACTGTCCTGCAGTGGAAAGCAGGTCCCGAGAATGGAGGTCAGACCCGAGATGTTGCGCCTGTGCTCGGCCACCGGGACGTAGACCGAGGAATCGATGTCGACATAGCCGGCGTCCACTCGATCCGCGGGCGACTGCTTGAGCAGCCAGCTGGCGCAAGCTTGCCAGCAGGCTTGCGGATCATCGATGTGCAGCAGCAGCTGGCTGGCCAGAAACCGTTCTTCCAAGCCCAGGCGGTCATCGCTCAGCAGCGTGTCACGCAACGCGGCTTGCATTTGGTGCGCTCGAGCCAGCGCTTGTAGCGAAGCAGTGACCATCTTGAACCGGTAGAGCAGGAACTTACGACATCAGCGCAATAGCTCATTACCAAAGCGTCCAAACAGTATAGCCCAGCCCTCCCAGGGCCCTGGGACCGGGCCGTTCCGTCCAGGCCCCCGTTCGCGGTCCGACCTGTCTCGATCGTAGAATCCGGCTCCATGCTCACCGTCAAAAACGAACTGCTCGCCGCCCTGGCTGCCGAGCTGGAAAAACTCTCCCCCGGCGCCGGCGCGAAGGCCGCTTTCGAAAACCCGAAGGTGGCCGCGCATGGCGACTACGCCTGCACCGCTGCGATGCAGCTGGCCAAGGCGCTCAAGTCCAACCCGCGCCAGCTCGCGCAGCAGCTGGTAGACGCGCTGCTGGCGACTCCGGCCTATGCCCAGTGGGTGGACGCGCTCGAGATC
>JBDLVJ010000013.1:0-3501 GCA_039804875.1 Pseudomonadota bacterium
AGCGCGGCAAGCTCGGCATGGAAGTGCGCTACCAGATCGCGCCCGACGGCCAGCTGCAGGCCAGCAACCAGATCCGGCTCAGGCAGCTCGATTTCAGCGCGCGCGTCGCGGGCAGCGAGGCCCCCGACCTGCCGATCCGGCTGGCGGTGGCGCTGCTGGCCGACCGCGACGGCGTGATCGAGCTCAACCTGCCGATCAGCGGCTCGATCAACGACCCGCAGTTCCGCGTCGGAGCTATCGTCTGGCGCATGGTGCTGGGCCTGATCGGCAAGGCCGTGACGGCGCCCTTCGCGCTGATCGCGCAGGCGCTGGGCGGCTCGGCCGAGGACTGGCGGCAGATCGATTTCGCCCCGGGCCGCAGCGAGCTCGACGCCAGCGCCCGCGCCCGGCTCGAACAGGTCGCGCAGACCATGGCCCAGCGCCCGGCGCTGCGGCTGACGCTGGAGGGCCAGAGCGACCTCGAGCGCGAGCGCCGCGCCTACCAGCAGGAGCAACTGCGGCAGCGCCTGCTGGAGGAGCAGCGGCGCCAGCTCGAAAGCCGAGGCCAGGACGGCGCGACGGTCGAGCCCCCGAGCGCCGCCGAGTCGGCCGAACTGCTGGCGGCGGTCTACCGCCGCGCCGACATCCCCAAGCCGCGCAACCTGGTCGGGCTGGCCAGGAAGCTGCCGGCGGCCGAGATGGAGGCGCTGCTGCTGGCCTCGATCCCGGTCGATGCCGACCGCATGCGCGAGCTCGCGCTGGCGCGCGCCGGCACCGTGCGCGAGGCGCTGATCCGGCTCGGCGTCGATCACGAGCGGCTCTATCTGCTGGCCCCGACCCGTGAGGCCAAGACCGCCCCGGATGGCGCGCCCTGGCAGGCCGGCGTGCTGCTCGGACTCGGAAATGAATGAAACGCCGTGGCGAATGGGTATCAGCTTGGGCAAAGTTGCGTTTTTCCGGGCTTTTCCAGCGGCGAGTCGGTGTCATGGCTGGCACGGGGTTCTAGAATGCGATTTTCTGTCCTAATCCAGAGGAAGACATGAACAAGCTCCTGGCCGCACTCCTCGTCAGCCTCGGCGCCTCAGGCGCGATGGCGCAAGGCGCCGATCTCAAGGTCGCGATCGACCCGACCTACCAGCCCTTCACCTTCAAGACCGCCGACGGCAAGCCGACCGGCTTCGATGTCGATATCGCCAGCGCGATCTGCGAGCAGATCAAGCGCAAGTGCGTCTTCGTCGAACAGGTCTGGGACAGCATGATTCCGGGCCTGCAGGCCAAGAAGTACGACGTCATCATCAGCTCGATGTCGATGACCGACGACCGCAAGAAGGTGATCGACTTCTCGGACAAGTACTACAACACCCCGAGCCGGGTCGTGGTCAAGTCCGACGTCAAGGTCGATGACGCGTTCGGCGGCCTCAAGGGCAAGAAGCTCGGCGTGCTCAAGGGCAGCACGCAGGAGAAGTTCGCGCTCGGCGAGCTCAAGTCCAAGGGCGCGACCATCGTGCCCTACGAGGCGCAGGACCAGGTCTACCTCGACATCAAGTCGGGCCGGCTCGACGGCACGGTGGCCGACTCGGTCGAGGTAGGCGCCGGCTTCCTGGCCAAGCCCGAGGGCAAGGGCTACGCCTTCGCCGGCCCCTCGCTCGACGCGCCGCAGTACTTCAAGTACTTCGGCTCGGGCATGGGGGTGGCGATGCGCAAGGGCGACAAGCTGAAAGACCCGATCAACGAGGCGATCAAGGCGATCCGCGCCAACGGCAGCTACAAGAAGCTCAACGACAAGTACTTCACCTTCGACGTCTACGGCAAATAAGGCCGGATGGGCGCGCTGCTTGCGCGCCCGCTTCTCCAGCAACCCAACAGGGCGGCAGCTCCCGCAACGGGCTGGCCGCCCCATTCCATTCCTATGACCGGTTACTACCTGACGATTCTGGAGGGCGCGGCGCTGACGGTGGCGGTTTCGCTCGCCTCGCTGCTGGTGGCCATCCTGCTCGGGCTGGCCGGCGCCAGCGCCAAGCTTTCCGGCCGCAAGCCGCTGGTGGCCGCCGCGACGCTCTATACCACGCTGGTGCGCGGCGTACCCGAGCTGGTGCTGATGCTGCTGATCTTCTACGGCGGCACGATCGGACTCAACACCCTGATGGAAGCACTCGGCAGCGAGCGGACGATCGACATCGAGCCCTTCGCCGCCGGCGTCATCACGATCGGCTTCATCTACGGCGCCTACATGACCGAGACCTTTCGCGGCGCGATCCTGGCGATCCCCAAGGGCCAAATGGAAGCGGCCTGGGCCTTTGGCATGGGGCCGCTGCGCACCTTCTGGCGCATCACGCTGCCGCAGATGATCCGCTACGCCCTGCCCGGCTTCACCAACAACTGGCTGGTGCTGATCAAGGCGACCGCGCTGGTCAGCCTGATCGGCCTACAGGACATGACCTATCGCGCCAAGCAGGCCAGCGCCGCCACGCGCGAGCCCTTCACCTTCTTGCTGTTCGCCGCCGGCCTGTTCCTGCTCTACACCTGGGCCTCGCTCTGGGTGCTGCGCCAGGTCGAGGCGCGCTACAGCCTGGGCACGAAACGGGGGCAGCTGTGAACTGGGAAGTGATATTGGCCCCCGAGACGCTGCGGCTCTACGGCGAGGGCCTGCTGGTCACGCTGCAGCTGTTGCTGGAGCTGCTGGCGATCGGCGCCGTGCTCGCGCTGCTGATGGCGCTGGCACTGACCAGCCGCCAGGCCTGGCTGCGGCGCCTGGTCGGCGCCTACACCTTCTGCATCCGCGGCACGCCGCTGCTGATCCAGGTCTACCTGATCTACTACGGCCTGGCCCAGGTCGAATGGATCCAGCAGCGCTGGGACGACATCTGGCCCTGGACCTATTTCAAGGAGCCGTTCTTCTGCGCGCTGCTGGCCTTCGCGCTCAACAACGCGGGCTACAGCGCCGAGATGCTGGCGGGCTCGATCCGCGAGACCCCGGCCGGCGAGATCGAGGCCGCGCAGGCGATGGGCATGAGCCGCTGGGCCGTGCTGCGCCGCATCGTGCTGCCCAGCGCGCTGCGGCGCACCCTGCCTGCCTACAGCAACGAGGTCGTCATGATGCTGCACAGCACCAGCCTGGCCAGCACGGTGCCGGCGTTGTTCGACGTGACGGCGGCGGCAGGCCGGATTTACTCGGACTACTACCTGCCGTTCGAGGCCTATCTGGCGGCGGCCGCGATCTACCTCTGCATCAGCTTTGCGCTGGTGGGCCTGTTCAAGCTGGCCGAGGGCCGCTATCTGGCCTATCTGGCGCCGCGCCGGCATTGACTCCAAGACAACGCATATGAACGCACCCGCCTACAAGTTACAGGTCGAAAACCTCCACAAGCGCTACGGCCAGCACGAGGTGCTCAAGGGCGTGTCACTGGCCGCGCGCGCCGGCGACGTGATCAGCATCATCGGCAGCTCGGGCTCGGGCAAGAGCACCTTCCTGCGCTGCATCAACCTGCTCGAAAAACCGCAGCAAGGTCGCATCATCGTCGC
>JBDLVJ010000014.1:0-12156 GCA_039804875.1 Pseudomonadota bacterium
GAATTCGACACCTTCATCGTCGACTCCAGCTCCAAGGACGGTACGCTGGAACTGGCACGTGAGCGGGTCAGCAACGTAACCGTTATCCCGTCTGCCGAGTTCAACCACGGCGGCACCCGCCAGTTGATGGTCGACAAGAATCCTGGCTATGACATTTATGTCTACCTGACGCAGGACGCTTGCTTGGCTGAAAAAACGTCTATCGAGCAGCTGGTGCAGCCGTTTTCTGATCCAGAAGTCGGCGCAGTTTGCGGACGACAACTGCCGCATTTGGACGCGACACCACTGGCGCAACATGCGCGTCTTTTCAATTACCCGAAGGGTGCACAGGTTAAAGTCATGGCCGACGCACCTAGCCTGGGGATCAAGACCGCGTTCATGTCCAACTCGTTTGCGGCTTATCGCGGTGCTGCACTCAAGGCTGCGGGGGGGTTTCCGGTTCATGTAATTTTTGCCGAGGATATGTACCTCACGGCAAAGATGCTGATACAAGGTTGGAAAGTGGCTTACGCTGGGGAGGCACAGTGCCGTCACTCACACAACTACACCTTGATGGAAGAATTCAAGCGCTATTTCGACATGGGTGTTTTTCACGCCAGAGAGCCCTGGATACGCCAACACTTTGGCGGTGCTGGAGGTGAAGGCATGCGCTATGTCAGGTCCGAGCTGTCTTTCTTGGGCTTGAAACGGCTCTACCTGTGGCCGAGTGCCATCATCCGGAATGCAGTCAAACTGGTGGGCTACAAGTTAGGCCAAAAGGATGCGCGACTGCCTATAAATTTGAAGCGAAAGCTGGGCATGTACCGTCGCTACTGGGATGGTCCGTTTGCCAGACTCCATCATTGATGGAATCATTTCTAAAATTCCCCAATAAAAAGTATGCAAATCCTTCCCGTCATCATGGCCGGCGGCTCTGGCACCCGCCTGTGGCCGCTGTCGCGCGAGCTGTTCCCGAAACAGTTTCTGGCGCTTGACGGCAAGCAGTCGATGCTGCAGGCCACCGTGGCACGGCTGAACGGCCTGACCGGCACGCAGCCGCTGGTGATCTGCAACGAGAACCACCGCTTCCTGGTCGCCGAGCAACTGCGTCAGGCCGGCGCCCTGGGCCGCAACATCCTGCTCGAGCCGGCCGGTCGCAACACCGCGCCAGCCGTGGCACTCGCCGCGCTGCACGCCACGGTCAATGGCGCCGATCCGCTGCTGCTGGTGCTGGCGGCCGACCATGTGATCCAGGACACCCCGGCCTTCCAGGCCGCCGTGCGCACCGCACTGCCGCTGGCCGAGGCCGGATCGCTGGTGACCTTCGGCATCGTCGCGCGCCAGCCCGAGACGGGTTACGGCTACATCAAGCGTGGCGCGGCCGTGGCCGACGGCGCCTGGGCGGTCGAGCGCTTCGTCGAGAAACCCGCGCTCGAAGTCGCCCAGGCCTATGTCGCCAGCGGCGACTACGACTGGAACAGCGGCATGTTCCTGTTCAAGGCCAGCCGTTACCTGGCCGAGCTGCAAGCCCACCGCCCCGACATCCTGGCCGCCTGCCGCGCGGCGATGGCCCAGCCCCAGTCCGACCTCGACTTCGTGCGTGTCGACACGGCCGCGTTCCAGGCCTGCCCCGACGAGTCGATCGACTACGCGGTGATGGAACCCACCGATGCCGCCGTGGTGGTGCCGATGGACGCCGGCTGGAGCGATGTCGGCGCCTTTGCCGCGCTGTGGGAAGTGTTGCCGCACGATGCCAACGGCAATGTGCACCGTGGCGACGTGCTGACGCATGACAGCCACGACAACCTGATCTTCGCCGAGAACGCGCTGGTCGCCACCGTCGGCCTGCGCGATCATGTGGTGGTGCAGACCAAGGACGCCGTGATGGTGGCGCCGCGCGACCGCGTCAGCGAGGTCAAGCAGATCGTGGCCCGGCTCAAGGCCAGCGGGCGCAACGAGCACCACATTCATCGCGAGGTCTACCGCCCCTGGGGCAGGTACGACAGCATCGACAACGGATCGCGCTACCAGGTCAAGCGCATCACGGTCAAGCCGGGCCAGAAACTGTCGGTCCAGATGCACCACCACCGGGCCGAGCACTGGATCGTGGTCAGCGGCACGGCGCGCGTCACGCTCGACGGCCAGGAGCACCTGCTGACCGAGAACCAGTCGATCTATCTGCCGGTGGGCGCGGTCCACGCGCTGGAGAACCCGGGCAAGATCCCGCTTGAGCTGATCGAGGTCCAAGTCGGCAGCTACCTCGGCGAGGATGATATCGTGCGCTTTGAAGACCGTTACGGCAGAGCCTGAACCTCAAGACAACCAACCGACATGACACGCCAATATTTCGGCACCGACGGTATCCGTGGCGCCGTGGGCATTAGCCCGATCACCCCCGACTTCATCCTCAAGCTGGCGCACGCGGTCGGCCGCGTCCTCAAGCGCGACGAAGAACGCCCGACCGTGCTGATCGGCAAGGACACCCGGATCTCGGGCTATATGCTCGAAGCCGCGCTCGAGTCGGGCTTCAACTCGGCCGGTGTCGATGTCGTGCTGCTCGGTCCGGTGCCGACCCCGGCGGTGGCCTACCTGACCACGGCCCAGCGCGCCAGCCTGGGCGTCGTGATCTCGGCCAGCCACAACCCGTTTGAGGACAACGGCATCAAGTTCTTCAGCGCGCTGGGCGCCAAGCTGCCCGACGACTGGGAACTGGCGGTCGAGGCCGCGCTGCAAGAGCCGCCGGTCTGGGCCGATTCGGCCTCGCTGGGCAAGACCCGGCGCCTGGACGATGCGGCAGGGCGTTACATCGAGTTCTGCAAGAGCACCTTCGACCGCGAGCTCAGCCTCAAGGGCCTGAAGATCGTGATCGATGCGGCCCACGGCGCGGCCTACCAGATCGCGCCCAAGGTCTTTCATGAGCTGGGCGCCGAGGTGATCGAGATCGGCTGCAGCCCGGACGGACTCAACATCAACGACGGCGTCGGTGCGACCCACCCCGAGGCGCTGGTGGCGGCGGTCAGGCAGCATGCGGCCGATGTCGGCATCGCGCTCGACGGTGACGCCGACCGGCTGCAGATGGTCGACGCCCAGGGTCGCCTGTACAACGGCGATGAGCTGCTCTATCTGCTGGCGGCCGATCGGCTGGCGCGCGACGAGGTGGTACCGGGCGTGGTCGGCACGCTGATGACCAATATGGCGGTCGAGCTCGCGCTCAAGGCCAAGGGCGTGGCTTTCGTGCGCGCCAAGGTCGGCGACCGCTATGTGCTGGAGGAACTGCACCGCCACCACTGGCTACTGGGTGGCGAGGGTTCGGGCCATCTGTTGCTGCTGGACCAGCAGACCACGGGCGATGCGCTGGTATCGGCCTTGCAGGTGCTGCAGGCGATCGCACGCTCGGGTCGGAACCTGGCCGAGCTGCTGACCGGCGTCGAGCTGTTCCCCCAGGTGCTGATCAATGTGCGGCTGCAGCCGGGCCAGGACTGGAAGCGCAACACCTCGCTGCAGGCGGCTATCTCAGCGGCCGAGGCCGAACTGGGCCAGACCGGCCGTGTGCTGATCCGTGCCAGCGGCACCGAACCGCTGTTGCGCGTGATGGTTGAGGCCCGCGATGCGGACCAGGCGCTGACGCTGGCCGAGCGCATGGCCGATGCGGCACGGGGCTGAGAGCGATCTATTCACCCATAAGGAAATCTGATGAACATCCTGCTGACCGGCGGCGCCGGCTATATCGGCAGCCACGCTTATGTGGCGCTGCACGAGGCGGGCTATACGCCCGTGATCCTGGACAACTTCAGCAACAGCCAGCCCGAGGTGCTGAATCGGCTGGAGCGCATCACCGGCCAGCCCGTGATCTGCGAGCGCGGCGATGTGCTGGACCAGCCCCTGGTCGAGGCGGTGCTCAGGCGCCATGACATCGGGGCCGTGCTGCACTTCGCCGGACTCAAGGCGGTCGGAGAGAGCGTGACCAAGCCGCTGGCCTATTATGAAAACAACGTGGCGGGCACGGTGACCCTGTGCCAGGCCATGGCCGCCGCCGGAGTCTTCCGGCTGGTGTTCAGCAGCTCGGCCACGGTCTACGGCGAGCACAATCCGGTCCCCTACCGCGAAGACCAGCCGACGGGCGAGCCCACCAGCCCCTATGGCCGATCCAAGCTGATGGTCGAGCAGCTGCTGCAAGATCTGTCGCGCTCCGATCCGCGCTGGGCCATCGCGGTGCTGCGCTACTTCAATCCGGTCGGCGCGCACGAGAGCGGCCTCATCGGCGAGGACCCGAACGGCATCCCGAACAACCTGCTGCCCTATGTCAGCCAGGTCGCGGTCGGCAAGCTCAAGGAGCTCGCGATCTTCGGCGACGACTATCCGACCCCGGATGGCACCGGCCGACGCGACTACATCCATGTGGTCGATCTGGCCGACGGTCACCTGAAGGCGCTGCAGGCGCTGGCGACCGGGGTCGGCATGAACCGCTGGAACCTGGGCACTGGCATCGGCTACAGCGTGCTCGACATCGTGCGCGCTTTCGAGCAGGCCTCCGGGCGGGCGGTGCCCTACCGCATCGCGCCGCGCCGCTCGGGCGATCTGGCCGAATACTGGGCCGACGCGAGCAAGGCCCAGGCCGAACTGGGCTGGCAGGCCACGCGCGGCCTGGACCGGATGATGCTCGACACCTGGCGCTGGCAGAGCGGCAACCCGAACGGCTACCGTTGAAGCGCTCAAGGGGCCTCGGGCTCCGGCGGCGCCGGTAAACTCGGGGCAGCGTCGGCGCCACGGGCGCCGCCACCCGATACCCACCGAAAGCTCCCACATTGTTTGCATTGTTCGATGAAGCCGGCAAGTTCATGACCGGCCGTGTGATGTCCGAGGCCGACAGTTCGCTCCAGATCGAGCTCGACAGCGGCAAGCGCGTCAAGGTCAAGTCCGCCAACCTGCTGCTCAAGTTCGAGAAGCCGGCCCCGGCAGCGCTGATGAGCGGCGCGCTGGCGCTGAGCAAGCAGATCGAGCTCGACCTGGCCTGGGAGTTCGCGTCCGAGCAGGAATTCGGCTTCGCCGACCTGGCGGCCGACTACTTCCAGGACCCGCCGACGACCGAGCAGCAGGTCGCCGCCCTGTTGCGCCTGAGCGAGGCGCCGCACTATTTCCGCCGCGCCGGCAAGGGCCGCTACAAGAAGGCGCCGGCCGAGGTGCTGCAGCTGGCGCTGGCCGGGATCGAGAAGAAGAAGGCCGTGCAGGCCCAGATCGAGGCCTGGACCGCCGAGCTGGCCGAGGGCCGATGCCCGCAGCCGGTGCGCGACCAGCTCTACAAGATCCTGTTCAAGCCCGACAAGAACGCGCCCGAGTACAAGGCGGTCGCCCATGCCGCGCACCAGACCCATCTGCCGCCGCTGACGCTGCTGCAGAATGCCGGCGCGATCCAGAACGCCTACCAGTTCCACTGGCAGCGTTTCCTGTTCGAGCATTTCCCCAAGGGCACGGGTTTCCCGGCGCTGGAAGCCAAGGCGATCGGCGACCAGCTGCCGCTGGCCGAGGTGCGGGCGTTCTCGATCGACGATTCGAGCACGACCGAGATCGACGATGCGCTGTCGGTGCAAGGCATTGGCAGCGGCCAGATCAAGGTCGGCATCCATATCGCGGCGCCGGGCCTGGTGATCCAGCCCGACGACGCGATCGACAAGGTGGCGCGCCACCGCCTGTCGACGGTCTACATGCCGGGCCACAAGATCACGATGCTGCCCGACGCGGTGGTGCAGACCTACACGCTGGAGTCGGGCGGCAACCGGCCGGCGCTGTCGCTGTATCTGACGCTGGACGAGGCCGAGCTGACCGTGCAGGCCAGCGAGACCCGGCTTGAGCTGGTGCCGATCGCGCACAACCTGCGCCACGACCAGCTCGACCGCGCCATCACCGCCGACTGGCTGGACAACCCGCAAGCGCAGGCCGGCGCCGAGCTGAGCGACGAGATCGCCGCGCTGCGCCCCGAACTGTCGCTGCTGTTTCGTCTGGCCAAGGTCTGCAAGGCGCGGCGCGAGGTCGTGCGCGGCAAGCCCGAGAACTTCACCCGCCCCGACTACACCTTCAAGCTCGAGGGCGTGGCGGGCGCCGAACCGCATGGCGACGAGACCGTCATCATCGGCACCCGCTCGCGCGGGGCGCCGCTGGACCTGATGGTGGCCGAGGCCATGATCCTGGCCAACAGCACCTGGGGCCAATGGCTGGCCGAGTGCGGCGTGCCCGGCATCTACCGCAGCCAGGCCAGCCTGGCGCCGGGCGTCAAGGTGCGCATGGGCGCCCGGGCGCTGCCGCATGCCGGCATCGGCGTGCCGGCCTATGCCTGGAGCACCTCGCCGCTGCGCCGCTACACCGACCTGGTCAACCAGTGGCAGATCATCGCCTGCGTGCGCCATGGCAAGGCGGCCGCGCTGGCGGCGCCGTTCCGACCCAAGGACGCGCAGCTGTTCGCGGTCATCAGCGCCTTCGACGCCGCCTACGGCGCCTACAACCAGTTCCAGAACGGGATGGAACGCTACTGGACCCTGCATTACCTGCAGCAGCATGGCATCACCGAACTGACCGCGAGCGTGATCAAGGACGGCCTGGTGCGCTCCGACGAGCTACCGCTGGTGCTGGCCGTGCTGGGCGCCGAGGGCCTGCCGCGCGGCGCCCAGGTGCGGGTGCGCCTGGGCCGGATCGACGACATCTCGCTCGAGGTCGGCGGCACCGTGATCGAGCGGCTGGAGGCCCCGGCGCTGTCCGAGGAGGCGCTGGAAGCCGAATCCGAGGAGGATGCCGAACTGGCCGCACCGATCGCGATCCAGATGGACCTCGGCGAGGGCGAGGAAGGGGCCGCTGGTGCCACGCCGACGACCACTACCCCTGCCGCGCCCGAGCCGGACGCGCAGTAAGGCGGCGCCATGGCTCTGCTGCGGCGCTGGCTGCTCTGGCTGCTGGCGGCCTTCGTGGCGCTGCAACTGTTCTTCGTCGGCCGCATCGGGCTGATGGCGCTGGTCGATCCGCAGAGCACGGCCTTCCAGCGCTCGGAGGCCTGGCGGCTCGCGAGCTCGGGCCAGTGGCGCTGGTCGCAGCAATGGCGCGACTACGCGCAGATCTCGCCCCAGCTCAAGCGGGCGGTGATCGCGTCCGAGGACGGCGGCTTCACCGGCCACGAGGGCGTGGACTGGGACGCGCTCGAATCGGCCTGGCTCAAGAACGAACAGCGCGCGCAACAAGCCGATCGCCAGACGGCGCGCGCGCGTGACCCGAACCAGGTCAAGCCGGCCCGGGTGATCGGCGGCTCGACCATCACCCAGCAGCTGGCCAAGAACCTGCTGCTGTCGGGCGAACGCAGCCTGCTGCGCAAGGGTCAGGAGCTGGTGCTGACCCTGGCGCTCGAGGCCTGCCTGGACAAGCGTCGCATCCTAGAGCTCTACCTCAACAGCGTCGAGTGGGGCGAAGGCGTGTTCGGCGCCGAGGCCGCCGCGCGGCGCTACTTCGGCAAGCCGGCCAGCCAGCTCAATGGCTGGGAGGCGGCGCGGCTCGCAGTCATGCTGCCGGCGCCCAGACGCTACGAGAAGCGACCCGACTCGGCCTATCTGGTCGGGCGTGCCTCGACCATCGTCGCGCGCATGGGATCGGTCGCCCTGCCCTGATCGAAGGGATCAATGCCGCGACAATAGCCGCATGAGAATCCTAGGAATCGACCCCGGCCTGCAGGCCACGGGCTTTGGCGTGATCGATGTCGATGGCCCCCGGATGGACTACGTCGCCAGCGGCACCATCAGGACCAGTCCGAGCGAGGGCGCGTTGCTGCCCGGGCGGCTCAAGATCATCTTCGACGGCATCAGCGAGGTGGTGCAGCGCTACCAGCCCACGGTCGCGGCCTGCGAGATCGTCTTCGTCAACGTCAACCCGCAGGCCACGCTGATCCTGGGCCAGGCGCGCGGCTGCTGCCTGACCGCGCTGGTCGCCAACGGCCTGCCGGTGGCCGAATACACCGCGCTGCAACTCAAGAAAGCCGTGACCGGCCACGGCAAGGCGGCCAAGGAGCAGGTGCAGGAGATGGTGCGCCGCCTGCTGGAGCTGCCCGGCCTGCCCGGCAAGGACGCCGCCGACGCGCTGGGCCTGTGCATCACCCACGCCCAGGTGGCGCGCACCCTCGGCGCCATCCGCCAGGTCGGCACGCTGCACGCGCGCACGCACGCGGCCTACAAGGACGGACGGATCTACTGACGCGGCGCCCCTACCAGGACAGCGCGAGCTGCGCGAAGCCCTTGGGCGCCTGGCTGTCCTTGTCGAAGCTCACGATCTCGTAGCTGTCGGGCTGGGCCAGCAGCGCGCGCAGCAGCTGGTTGTTCATGGCATGGCCGCTGCGGTAGGCGCTGTAGGCCGCCAGCAGCGGCTTGCCGACGATGTAGAGGTCGCCCATCGCGTCGAGGATCTTGTGCTTGGCGAACTCGTCCTGGTAGCGCAGGCCGTCGGCATTGAGCACCCGGGTGTCATCGAGCACGATCGCGTTGTCGAGCCCGCCGCCGAGCGCCAGGCCGTGCGAGCGCATCATCTCGACATCGCGCGTGAAGCCGAAGGTGCGCGCGCGCGCGATCTCGCGCGAATACTGGCCGCTGCCGAGGTCGAACTCGACCGCCTGCCCGGTGGCGCTGACGGCCGGATGGTCGAACTCGATCTGGAAGCTGAGCTTGAAGCCGTGGTAGGGCTCGAGCCGGGCCCATTTGAGGCTGCGGCCCTCGCCCTCGCGCACCTCGACGGTCTTCAGCAGGCGGATGAATCGGCGCGGCGCGTCCTGCGCCACGCTGCCCGCGCTTTGCAGCAGGTAGACGAAGGAGGCGGCCGAACCGTCGAGGATCGGCACCTCCTCGGCCGTGATGTCGATCACGAGGTTGTCGATCCCGAGGCCAGCGCAGGCACTCATGATGTGCTCGATCGTGTGCACCTTGGCCTTGCCGTGCGAGATGGTCGAGGCCAGCCGGGTGTCGGTCACCGAGGTGGCGGTGACCGGGATCTCGACCGGATCGGCCAGATCGACACGGCGAAACCGGATGCCGGTATCGGGCGGCGCCGGGCGCAGCGTCAGCTCGACGCGCTGGCCGCTGTGCAGGCCAACGCCAACGGCCTTGGTCAGGGTCTTGAGGGTGCGTTGCGCGATCATGGGGTCGATTTTAAGAGCCGGGGCCGTTTCCTGCCGACCGGCTCCCGCTTGACCTTGCGGCCGCCTCAGGCCTCCTCCCCCAGGAAGCCCCCGCTCTGCCTGGTCCACAGCCGCGCGTAGAGCCCGCCCCGCGCCAGCAGCTCGGCGTGGCTGCCCTGCTCGGCGAGGCGGCCCTGATCCAGCACGATCAGGCGATCCATTGCCGCGATCGTCGACAGGCGATGCGCGATCGCGACCACGGTCTTGCCTTCCATCAGCTGATACAGGCTGGCCTGGATCGCAGCCTCGACCTCGGAGTCGAGCGCGCTGGTGGCCTCGTCGAGCAGCAGGATCGGCGCGTCCTTGACCATCACGCGCGCGATCGCGATGCGCTGGCGCTGGCCGCCCGAGAGCTTGACGCCACGCTCGCCGACATGGGCGTCATAGCCGCGCCGGCCCTGGAGATCGCTCAGGGTCTGGATGAACTCGTGCGCCTCGGCCCGCCTGGCGGCCTCGATCATCGCCTCGTCGCCGGCGTCGGGCCGGCCATAGAGGATGTTGTCGCGCACCGAGCGATGCAGCAGCGAGGTGTCCTGCGTCACCATGCCGATATGCTCGCGCAGGCTGTCCTGGGCCACGCTGGCGATATCCTGCCCATCGATCAGGATGCGCCCGGCCTCGACATCATGGAAACGCAGCAGCAGGTTGATCAGGGTTGACTTGCCGGCGCCGGAACGCCCCACCAGGCCGATCTTCTCGCCCGGACGGATCACGAGATCGAGCCCGTCGATCACCCAGCGCGGCGCTGCCCCCTTGAGAGCGGACTGGCCGTAGGCAAAGCCCACGCCCTCGAAACGGACCTCGCCCCGCGGCACCCGCAGCGGCGGCGCGCCGGGCCGGTCGAGCACGCGCTGCGGCTGCGCCAGCGTGTTGATGCCGTCCTGCACCGTGCCGACGTTCTCGAACAGGCCGGCCATCTCCCACATCACCCAGTGCGACATGCCGTTGAGGCGCAAGGCCATCGCCGTGGCCGCCGCGACCGCGCCGACGCCGACCTGGCCCTGGCTCCAGGACCAGAGCGCGACGCCGGTGGTGCTGACGATCAACCCCATGCTGAGCAGGTGGTTGACGACCTCGATGCCGCTGACCAGTCGCATCTGGGCGTGCACGGTGTGCATGAATTCCTGCATCGCCGAGCGGGCGTAGCCGGCCTCGCGACCGGCATGCGAGAACAGCTTGACGGTCGCGATATTGGTGTAGGCGTCGGTGATGCGCCCGGTCATCAGCGCGCGCGCGCCGGCCTGCTCGCGCGAGACCCGGCCCAGCCGGGGCACGAACCAGCGCAGGCTCAGGCCGTAGAGCAGGACCCAGCCCAGGAAGGGCAGCAGCAGCCAGGCGTCCAGGCCACCGAGCACCGCGACCATGGTCACGAAATAGATCGTGACGAAGACCAGGATGTCGGTCAGCGTCATGCAGGTGTCGCGCACCGCGAGCGCGGTCTGCATCACCTTGGCGGCGACCCGGCCGGCGAATTCATCCTGATAGAAGGCCATGCTCTGGCCCAGCATCAGGCGATGGAAGTTCCAGCGCAGCCGCATCGGGAAATTGCCGGCCAGCGTCTGGTGCTTGAGCAGGGTCTGCAAGGCGACCAGCAGCCCGCTGCCGAGCACGATGGCGCCCAGCAGCAGCAGGGCCGGGCCCTGCTCCTCCCAGAGCCGTCCGGGCGGAGTCCGGCCCAGCCAGTCGACCACCCGGCCCAGCCAGGCGAACAGCAGCGCCTCGAAGGCACCGATCGCGGCCGTCAGCAGGGTCATGCCGAACATGTAGGGCCGCAGGCCCCGGGTTCCCTCCCAAAGAAAAGCAGCGAAGCCGCGCGGCGGCGTGCGCGGCGCGGCGGTCGGATAGGGGTCGATGCGCTGCTCGAAGCAGCGCCAGAGGGCCGAGCCCTGGTCGTTGTGCTCGCTCAAGACCTTAGTCAGCCTGCCGGCGCAGGAAGGCCGGAATCTCGATGTCGTCCATGCCGCCGGCCGACAGCGCATCGACGCGCGAGGCGGCCGTGGTGCGGTCGGTCGGCTTGCGCCAGATGCTCGGCGTGCCGAGATCGCCACCAGCCTGGCTGGCCACGCCGCCGAGGCCCGAATGACCGCTGGGCTGACGGAAGTCGGGCAGCACGAAGGGGTCGGTGCCGGTGCGCACGCCGGGCTGGCTCTGGACCACGGTCAGCGGCTGGCGCTCGATCTGACGGTTCAGGCCTGTGGCGACCACAGTGACGCGGATCGCGTCGCCCAGCGACTCGTCATAGGCGGTGCCGTAGATCACATGGGCGTCGGGCGAGGCGAAGGCGCGGATGGTGTTCATCGCGACCTTGGATTCGGCCAGCTTGAGCGAGCCCTTGCCGGCGCTGATCAGCACCAGCACGCCCTTGGCGCCGCGCATGTCGACCCCCTCGAGCAGCGGGCAGGCGACGGCCTGCTCAGCGGCGATGCGGGCGCGGTCCGGGCCGCTGGCGATCGCGGTGCCCATCATCGCCTTGCCGGGCTCGCCCATCACCGTGCGCACGTCCTCGAAGTCGACGTTGACCATGGCCTCGACATTGATGATCTCGGCGATGCCGCCGACGGCGTTCTTCAGCACGTCGTTGGCCTCGGAGAAGGCCTCGTCCTGGCTGATGTCGTCCCCCATGACCTCGAGCAGCTTGTCGTTGAGCACGACGATCAGCGAGTCGACATTGGCCTCGAGCTCGGCCAGGCCGGCCTCGGCGTTCTCGGTGCGGCGCTTGCCTTCCCAGTCGAAGGGCTTGGTCACGACGCCCACGGTCAGGATGCCCATTTCCTTGGCCAGCTTGGCGATCAGCGGCGCGGCGCCGGTGCCGGTGCCGCCACCCATGCCGGCGGTGATGAAGAGCATGTGCGCGCCCTCGATCGCGGCGCGGATGTCGGGCTCGGCCATCTCGGCGGCGATGCGGCCCTTCTCGGGCTTGCTGCCGGCGCCCAGGCCGGACTGGCCGAGCTGGATCGTGCGGTGCGCGGCGGTCTTGTTGA
>JBDLVJ010000015.1:0-2944 GCA_039804875.1 Pseudomonadota bacterium
CGCACAACGCGGCGATCCCGGCGGTCGACTCGCGGCGCCTCGTGCTGGCGCACCTGTCGGGCATGCGCATCGTCGACATGGTCTGGGAAGACCTGCGCCTGTCCAAGCTCCTGACCCGGCAGGCCTTCGAGAACGCGATCCGCGCCAACGCCGCCATCGGCGGCTCGACCAACGCCGTCATCCACCTGAAGGCGATCGCCGGCCGCATGGGCGTGCCGCTCGAACTCGACGACTGGACCCGCGTCGGCCGCGGCACGCCGACCGTGGTCGACCTGCTGCCCTCGGGCCGCTTCCTGATGGAAGAGTTCTACTACGCCGGCGGCCTGCCGGCGGTGCTGCGCCGCCTCGGCGAGGCCGGCCTGCTGCCGCACCCCGAGGCGCTGACGGCCAACGGCCGCTCGCTCTGGGACAACGTCTGCGACGCGCCGATCCATGACGACGAGGTGATCCGGCCCCTCGACCAGCCGCTTTGCGCCGACGGCGCGATCGCCGTGCTGCGCGGCAACCTGGCGCCGCTCGGCGCGGTGCTCAAGCCCTCGGCGGCCACGGCCTCGCTGCTGGTGCACCGAGGCCGCGCGGTGGTGTTCGAGAACCTCGAGCACTACAAGGCGCGCATCGTCGAGCCCGACCTGGACGTCGATGCCGAGTCGGTCCTGGTTCTCAAGCACTGCGGCCCGCGCGGCTATCCCGGCATGGCCGAGGTTGGCAACATGGGCCTGCCGCCCAAGCTGCTGGCCCAGGGCGTGACCGACATGGTGCGCATCTCCGATGCGCGCATGAGCGGCACGGCCTATGGCACGGTGGTCCTGCACGTCGCGCCGGAGGCCAGCGCCGGCGGGCCGCTGGCGGTGGTGCGCGACGGCGACTGGATCGAGCTCGACTGCCACCAAGGCCGATTGCACCTGGACATCCCGCCGGCCGAGCTCGAAGCTCGCCTGACCGAATGGCGCGCGACCCAGCGCCCCGACGCGCGCGACCGCAGCGGCTACCGCAACCTCTACGTCGAGCACGTGCTGCAGGCCGACCAGGGCTGCGACTTCGACTTCCTCGTCGGCTGCCGCGGGGCCGAGGTGCCGCGGCACTCGCACTGAGCGCGCCCGAGTCGCCGTCCACCTGCCCTCAACCGACCACCAAGCTCCCGAGGCCCGCGCCGTGAACGCCATCCAGCCCCTGCGTCGACCCTACCGCGGCGTGTTCCCCGTCGTGCCGACGACCTTCACCGAGGTCGGTGAACTCGACCTCGACAGCCAGAAGCGCTGCATCGACTTCATGATCGACGCCGGTTCCGACGGCCTGTGCATCCTGGCCAATTTTTCGGAGCAGTTCGCCCTGGCGGATGCCGAGCGCGAGACGCTCACCCGCGTGCAGCTCGAACACGTCGCCGGTCGGGTGCCGGTGATCGTCACGACCTCGCACTACAGCTCGCGCATCTGCGCCGCGCGCAGCCGCAGCGCCCAGGACCTCGGGGCCGCGATGGTGATGGTGATGCCGCCTTACCACGGCGCCACCTTCCGCTGCGGCGAGGCGCAGGTGCACGACTTCTACGCCCGCGTCTCCGATGCGATCGACATCCCGATCATGATCCAGGATGCGCCGGCAGCGGGCACGCCGATGTCGCCGGCCTTCCTGGCGCGCCTGGCGCGCGAGGTGGAACACGTCGCCTACTTCAAGATCGAGACCGCCGGCGCGGCGGGCAAGCTGCGTGAGCTGATCGCGCTGGGCGGCGACGCGATCGAAGGGCCCTGGGATGGCGAGGAGGGCATCACCCTGCTGCCCGACCTCGAGGCCGGTGCGACCGGGGCGATGACCGGCGGCGGCTTCCCGGACGGCATCCGCCAGATCATGGACGCCTGGTTCTCGGGCGAGCGCGAGCGCGCGGCCGACCTGTACCAGCGCTGGCTGCCGCTCATCAACCATGAAAACCGCCAGGCCGGCCTGCTGGCCGCCAAGGCCCTGATGAAGGAAGGTGGCGTGATCGCCTGCGACGCCCCGCGCCACCCCTTCGCCCCCCTGCATCCGGCCACCCGTGCCAGCCTGCTGAGCACGGCGCGGCGTCTCGATCCCCTGGTGCTGCGCTGGGGCCGTTGATCGGTCGACCCCTGCAGCCTTGCTTCCCCCATCCCACCGACAGAGGAGACATTGCATGAAGATGATCAAGAACCTGGTTGCTGCCATCGCCATCGGCTTGTTTGGCGCAGCCCTGCCCGCCGCAGCCCAGGACAAGGGCACCATCGGCATCTCCATGCCGACCAAGACGTCGGCCCGCTGGATCGCCGACGGCGACAACATGGTCAAGGTGCTGAAGGACCGCGGCTACAAGACCGACCTGCAGTACGCCGACGACGACATCCCCAACCAGCTCGCCCAGGTCGAGAACATGGTGACCAAGGGCGTGAAGGTGCTGGTGATCGCCTCGATCGACGGCACGACGCTCTCCAAGGTGCTGCAGAACGCGGCCGACAAGGGCGTCAAGGTCATCGCCTACGACCGCCTGATCAAGGGCTCGAAGAACGTCGACTACTACGCCACCTTCGACAACTTCCAGGTCGGCGTGATCCAGGCCACCTCCATCGTCGACAAGCTGGGCCTGAAGGCCGGCAAGGGCCCGTTCAACATCGAGCTGTTCGGTGGCTCGCCGGACGACAACAACGCCTTCTTCTTCTACGACGGCGCGATGTCGGTCCTCAAGCCCTACATCGACAGCGGCAAGCTGGTGGTGCGCAGCAAGCAGATGGGCATGGACAAGGTCGGCACCCTGCGCTGGGACGGCGCGGTGGCCCAGGCCCGCATGGACAACCTGCTGTCGGCCTTCTACGGCAAGGACAAGCTGCATGCCGTGCTGAGCCCCTACGACGGCATCTCGATCGGCATCCTCTCGTCGCTGAAGGGCGTGGGCTACTGCACCGCTGCGCAGCCCTGCCCGGTGGTGAGCGGGCAGGACGCC
>JBDLVJ010000016.1:0-3453 GCA_039804875.1 Pseudomonadota bacterium
GCGGGTCTGCAGGCGCTCTCGGGCGTGGTCCAGGTGGAGGCGAACGCGCCCTACTCGCTCTGGCTGACCCGGGTCTGCGAGCACCTGGGCCACGGCGGTGCCCAACCGATGCCGGTCTCGGCCGAAGGGCTGCCCGCCGAACTCGCGGCGCAATGGGCACAATGGCTGCCGGCCCAGGGCCTGTGGCTGCCGCTGCCCGGCCCGCTGGCCGCCGGCGGCCTCAAACCTGGCGAGACATTCGAGGGCGGACTGCTGCTCGCGCGAGAGCGGCCTTTCAGCCAGCAGGAGGTCGCGCTGCTGGTCGAATGGCTGGAGGTCTGGGCCCACGCCTGGCACGGCCTGCGACGGCCGACAGGGGGGGCCTGGACGCGCCGACTGGCGGCTCATCTGCGGCCGCTGCCCGAGCAGCCCTGGTGGAAACAGGCCCGCCTGCGCTGGGCGGCCGTGGTGCTGGCCGTGCTGGTCTGTCCGGTGCGCCTGACCGTGCTGGCCCCTGGCGAGCTGGTGCCGGCGCATCCGGTCGTGATCCGTGCTCCGCTCGATGGCGTGGTCGATACCTTCCACGTCCAGCCCAACCAGGCCGTCAAGAAAGACCAGCCGCTGTTCGGCTTCGACGAGGCGCTGATCCAGAGCCGGCTCGAGGTCGCCGAGCAGACCCTGGTCACCGCCGAGACCGAATACCGGCAGACCACGCAGCAGGCGCTGCTCGACGCCAAGTACCGCAACCAGCTCGCCCTGCTGACCGGCAAGATCGAGGAAAAACGCGCCGAGGCCGAGTTCCTGCGCCAGCAGCTGCAGCGCTCGCGCGTGCTCGCGCCGCAGGACGGCATCGCCCTGCTCGATGACCCCTCGGAGTGGATCGGTCGCCCGGTGACGGTCGGCGAGCGCATCATGCGGCTGGCTGCGCCAGCCGATACCGAGGTCGAGGCCTGGTTGCCACTGGCCGACGCGATCGCGCTCGAGCCCGAGGCCCTGGTCAAGCTCTACCTCAACGCCAGCCCGCTGTCGCCGGTCACGGCACGGCTGCGCTACATGGCGCACGATGCGGTCCAGCGCCCCGACGGGGGCTATGCCTACCGCCTGCGCGCCCGGCTCGACGCGCCGACCGGGCACCGGGTCGGCCTCAAGGGCACGGCCAAGTTGCAGGGGCGCTGGGTACCGCTGGCCTACTGGGTGCTGCGCCGTCCGCTCGCGGCCCTGCGCACCGGGCTGGGGATCTGAGCCATGGCGTTGCCCCGACTGCGCGAGGAACTCGACCTCCTGCCCGGCCCCGCGCTGGGCGACGGCCAGCCGAGCTGGACCCTGCACGATCCGGTGCGCAACCAGTTCCTGCGCCTGGACTGGCCGACCTTCGAGATTCTGAGCCGCTGGTCGCTCGACGATCCGCCGGCCATCGCCGCCTCGGTCTCGGCGCAGACCACGCTGCAGATCGGCCCCGAGGAGGTCGACCAGGTCGCGCGCTTTCTGCTCGAGCACCAGCTGGTCCAGCCCCAAGGGGCCGACAGCGCGCGGCAGCTGGCCCGGCGGCTCGATCAGCTCCATGGCAGTCCGCTCAAGTGGCTACTGCATCACTACCTGTTCTTCCGGATTCCGCTGTGGCGACCCGATGACTGGCTAGGCCGCTGGCTGGGGATCGCCAGCCTGTTCCACAGCCGGACCTTTCTGGGCCTGACCCTGCTGGCGTTCGGCCTCGGCCTGCTTCAGGTAGCCCGCCAGTGGGATGTCTTCGTCGCCTCGCTGGTCGACACCTTCAGCTGGTCGGGGCTGGCCGCCTATGGCCTGGCGCTGGTCGCCGTCAAGTTCCTGCATGAACTCGGCCATGCCTTCGCGGCCAAGCGGCTGGGCTGCCGGGTGCCCGCCATGGGTGTGGCATTCCTGGTCATGTGGCCGGTGGCCTACACCGACACCAACGAGACCTGGCGCCTGACCAGTCGCTGGCAGCGCTTGCAGGTGGCATCGGCCGGCATCGCCACCGAACTCGCGATCGCGGCCTGGGCCACCCTGGCCTGGGCCCTGCTGCCAGACGGCGTCTGGCGCTCGGCCGCCTTCGTGCTCGCCACCACGAGCTGGATCGCGACCCTGGCCATCAACGCCAGCCCCTTCATGCGCTTTGACGGCTATTTCATCCTGTCGGACTGGCTGGACCTGCCCAACCTGCACTCGCGCAGCTTCGCGCTGGCGCGCTGGAAGCTGCGCGAGTGGCTGTTCGCGCTGGGCGAGCCCAGGCCCGAGCATTTCCCGCCCCGGCGCGAGGCGGCCCTGATCCTGTTCGCCTGGGCCACCTGGTTCTACCGGCTGGTGGTCTTCCTCGGCATCGCGGTGCTGGTCTACCACTTCGCGATCAAGCTGGTCGGCCTCGCGCTGTTCGCGGTCGAGATCCTCTGGTTCATCCTGTTGCCGCTCAAGCAGGAGTGGCGGGTCTGGGCCGAACGCTGGCCACGGATCAGGAAGAGCCGGCGCAGCCGGCACAGCCTGGCTCTGCTGGGGACCGCCGCGCTGCTGGTCCTGCTGCCCTGGCCGGGCCGACTCAGCGCCAGCGCGACCCTCAGGCCGCTCGATGCCTGGCCGATTCACGCCCCGTCGGGCGCCAGGGTGGACGCGCTGCCGTTCCGTGAGGGCGATCGAGTGCCACGGGACGCGGTGCTGCTGCGGCTCCATGTGCCCGACCTCGGAATGCGGCGCCAGGCGCTACTGGCACGGGTCGAACAACGGCGCTGGCAGGCGGCGGCATCGGGCTTCGATGCCGAGGCGCGCCAGCGGCTGCTGGTCAACGAAAACGCCCTGGTCACCGCACAGGCCGAACTCGCGAGCCTGGACACGGAGTTGCTGCACTACGCGCCGCGCGCGCCCTTTGCCGGCCGCCTGCGCGATCTCGACCCCGATCTGCAGGTCGGCCAATGGATCGCGCGCAAGGAAAAGGTGGCGCTGCTGGTGCGCGACGACGGCCGCTGGCTGGTCGAGACCTGGCTGGACGAGGACGCGGTACAGAGGGTGGCAGAAGGCGACCGGGCGCTGTTCCTGGCCGACGGGCCCGACGCCCATGCGCTCTGGCTCACCGTCGCATCGGTGGACCGCGACGCCGCGCGTGTGCTGCCGCGCCCCGAGCTCGCCGCCCACCTCGGCGGTCATCTGCTCACGCGCGAGAAGGCCGGTCAGCTGGTGCCCGAGCGCGCGATCTACCGCGTGGCCTTCGAAGTGCCACCCGGCGCGATGACGGGCTGGGACCAGATGGCCTGGCGTGGTCAGGTCACGGTGCAGGCGCGCTGGGAGGCGCCCGCCTGGCGCTATCTGCGTCAGGCCACCGCGGTGCTGATCCGGGAACTCGGCTTCTGAGAGCGTGTTCAAAGTCTCCGCGCTGTGAGAAGCTCGGGGGGTGAGAAAAAGCTACCCAAGCGATATCAAGCGCGAGCAGTTCGAAGTCATCAGGCCGTTGCTGGAGAGCGCGCGCAAGAA
>JBDLVJ010000017.1:0-6971 GCA_039804875.1 Pseudomonadota bacterium
CATGTTTGATTATGATTCAACAAGATCACAACCCCAGCCCTCGGGCTGGCAGGAACACCCCATGACATCGGCCACGAACCCCAGTGCGCAGCTCCCCCGCACGACCCGCCCGAGCCGAGTGCGCGCGCTCGGTTTCACCCTGATCGAACTGATGGTGGTGCTGGTGATCATCGGTGTGCTGGCCGCGCTGATCGTGCCCAACGTGCTGGACCGCGCCGACGACGCGCGCGTGACCGCGGCCAAGACCGACGTCAACAACCTGATGCAGGCGCTCAAGCTCTACAAGCTCGACAACCAGCGCTTCCCGAGCAACGAGCAGGGCCTGCAGGCGCTGGTGGCCAAGCCGAGCGCCGCGCCGGTGCCGGGCAACTGGCGGCCCTATCTCGACAAACTGCCGGCCGACCCCTGGGGCAACGCCTACCAGTACCTGAGCCCGGGCCTGCACGGCGCGGTTGACGTGCTGTCGCTGGGCGCCGACGGTCAGGCTGGCGGCGAGGGCCGCGATGCCGACGTCGGCAGCTGGCAGTAAAGCGCCATGCCCGGGCGCCAGCGCGGCTTCACGCTGCTCGAGCTGCTGGTGGTGCTGGCCATCATCGGCCTGGCCACGGCCGGCGTGAGCCTGTCGCTGCCCGACGCCCGGCCGCTCGAGCGCGACGCCCAGCGCCTGGCCGCCCTGCTCGAGTCGGCGCGCTCCCAGGCCCGCGCCAGCGCCACGGCGCTGGAATGGCGGACGACCGCGCGCGGCTTCGAGTTCACCGGGGCACAACGCCCCGCCAGTGGCGAGGAGGCGCTGGCCGCGCGCGACTGGCTGGTCGCAGGGGTACAGGCCCGGATCGAACAGCCAGCCGGTGCCCGCGCGCTGCGGCTCGGGCCCGAACCGCTGATCCCCGCCCAGACCCTGCGGCTGAGCCTGAACGGTCGCAGCCTGCGCCTGGTCAGCGACGGCTTCCTGCCCTTCAGCGTGCAGGCCGCCGATCCCGGAGCGCCCTGACCGAGATGCGCAACACCCGGCCGCAGCAGCGCGGCTTCACGCTGGTGGAAATCCTGGTGGCGCTGGCGATCGTGGCCGTGGCGCTCAGCGCCGGCCTGCAAGCCACCGGCGCGCTGACGCGCATGGCCGAGCGCCAGCCCCAGCAATGGCTGGCCCAGCTCTGCGCCGAGAACGAGCTGGTGCGGCTGCGCCTGCTGCGCCAGCTGCCGCCGGTGGGCGAATCAAGCTCGAGCTGCGAACAGGCCGGCCAGACCCTGACCGTCAGGCTGCGGGTCAACCCGACACCGAATCCCAGCTTCCGGCGCGTCGAGACCGCGATCGACAACCCCGATCCGGCCGCTGGCGGCGGACAGCTGCTGCAACTGACCACCATCATGGGGCGCTACTGATGCGGACCGGACCCCGCCCCGGGCCGATGCGCGGCCTGACGCTGATCGAACTGCTGGTCGCGCTGGCGCTGCTGTCGCTGCTGGCGCTGCTGAGCTGGCGCACGCTCGACGGCATGACGCGCGCGCAGTCGATCACGCAGGAACAGCTCGATCGCTGGAGCAACTGGCAGACCGCGCTGGCGCAATGGGACGCCGACCTCGATGCCGCGCTCGCGACCGGCCAGGTGCCACCGCTGGATTTCGACGGCCGCGTGCTGCGGCTCACGCGCAGCGATCCGGACCCCGGTCCGGACGGCGGACTGCGCGTGATCGGCTGGAGCTTGCAGGCCGATCCCGAGTCGGGCGCGTCGCGCTGGGCACGCTGGACCTCGGCGCCGCTGCGCCGGACCGGCGAACTCGAACAGGCCTGGCAACAGGCAGCGCAATGGGGCCGCAACCCCGGCGCTCAGGACCGCTTGCAGCAGGTGCTGCTGATGCCGGTCACGGCCTGGCAGCTGTTCTATCACCGGGGCGGCGCCTGGAGCAACACGCAGTCGGCCGAGGGTTCGGCCAACCCAGCGACCGATCCGGCGCAGACTCCGGCAGCCAAGGCGCTGCCCGACGGCGTGCGCCTGCTACTGACCCTGCCGGCGGGCGGCCACCCCGGCGGCCAACTGGTGCGCGACTGGGTCCGGCCCAGCCTCGGGGGAGAAGGTCAGTGAGGCCGGCGAGACCGCCACGGCCTGCGCGCCAGCGCGGCGCCGCGCTGCTACTGGCCATGCTGACCGTGGCCCTGGTCGCCTCGATCAGCGCCGCCGCCTACTGGCAGCAGTGGCGCGGCCTGCAGCTCGAGCAGACGGCGCGCGAGCGCGCGCAATCGCTCTGGCTGCTGACGGGTGCGCTCGACTGGTCGCGGCTGATCCTGCGCGAGGACGCGCGCGCCAGCAGCGTGGACCATCTGGCCGAACCCTGGGCCGTGCCGCTGCAGGAGACCCGGCTCTCGAGCTTCCTGGCCGGAGCGCCAAGCGCCCAGGCCGAAGACGACGCGCTCGATGCGCGGCTCTCGGGCCGCATCACCGACGAACAGGGCAAGCTCAACTTGCGCAACCTGATCGAGACCAGCGGCGAACAGGTCGAGCTCGCGCCAGCCGAACGCCAGTCCTTCGCCAGGCTGTTCGCCGCGCTGGGCCTGCCCTCGACCGAACTGCAGCGGCTGATGCAGAACCTGCTGGCCGCCTACGAGACCGAACCGGCGACCCCGGCGCTGCAACCGCTGCGACCGCAGCGCTTCGAGCAGCTGGCCTGGTTCGGGCTGTCGCGCCAGACGCTGGAACGGCTGGCGCCCCATGCCAGCTGGCTGCCCGAGCCGACCCCGCTCAACCTCAACACGGCCAGCGCGCTGGCGCTGCACGCCAGCCTGGCCGGGCTCGACCTTGGCCAGGCCCAGGCGCTGGTCGCCCAGCGCGAACGCCGGCATTTCGCCACCCTCGCCGAAGTCGGCGAGCAGGCACCGGAAATCGCGGCCAAGCTCAAGACCGAACGCCACGCCGTCATGAGCCGTTACTTCCGTGTGCGCGGACTGCTGCAGATCGACGGCGCCAGCCTGGAACAGGACGCGCTGGTCTTGCGCGACGGCATTCAGGTCCGGGTGCTCTGGCGCGCGCACGGCGGCCTGCGGCGTCAAATCCCGGTTCTAGAATGAATCGCTCCCGGCCTTGCGCCGTCACTCCCTCAATCCATCCCCGGAATCCGCTGTGCTGCTGCTGACCCCTGTTGAAGACGCCTCGACCGGCTCCGAGCCCGGAACCGCCTGGCGCTGGGCCCAGTCACCCGATGGACTGAAACTGGCCCGCCAGGGCCTGTCACCGATCACCGCTCTGCCACGGGAAGCGGAATGCGTGCTCGTGATTCCGCCGGAGCAACTGTCCTGGCACCGGGTCACATGGCCCAGGATCGCGCCGGCCCGCCTGCGGGCCGCGCTCGAGGGTCTGCTCGAGGAGCATCTGCTCGACGACCCCGCGCTGCTGCATTTCGCGCTCGAGCCCGGCCTCAAGCCCGGAGCGGCCGCCAGCGGCTGGGTGGCCGTCTGCCACAAGGCCAGGCTGCACGCGCAGCTGCAGGCGCTCGAACAGGCCGGCCATCCGGTCGGTCGCATCGTGCCAGCCGCCAGCCCCCAGCCCTCGCAACAGCTCTGGCTCCAGGGCGAGGGTGACCGGTCCTGGGGCATCGCGGCCGGGCCGGACGGTGTGCTGGTGCTGCCGCTGGCGGACCAGTCGCAGACCGATCCGAACCGGGCCGAACCCGCCATCCCGGCGACGCTCAGGCTGTGGCTGGCGCAGCGCACGCCCAACGGCGAAGCGAGCCGCCCTGCGGCCAGCGCCGACGCCGCCCACCTCGCGCTGGCCGAACAGTCCTGGCCCGAACTCCAGTGGAGCGTGGCGACGGCGTCCGAGCGCTGGCTGCAATCGCTGCGCCAGGGCTGGAACCTGGCCCAGTTCGATCTGAGGCTGTCGGCCAGCCAGCGCCAGGGCCAATGGCTGCCACGGGTCTGGCGCACGCTGGCGCGCGACCCGGCCTGGCGCCCGGTGCGCTGGAGCCTGGGCGCGCTGCTGGGCCTGCAGCTGCTCGGGCTTAACCTGCTGGCCTGGCAGGAACAGGCCGCCGAGCGGGCGCAGAAAGCCGAGCTGAAGTCACTGCTGACGCAGACCTTTCCCCAGGTCAAGCTGGTGCTGGACGCGCCGCGCCAGATGCAGGCCGAGCTCGAGCGCCTGCGCCAGCAGCAGGGCGAGCTTGGCGGCGCCGATCTCGAGAGCCTGCTCGCGGCCCTGGGTGCCAGCGGCCAGCCGGTCAGCTGGCAGAAGATCGAATTCGGACCCGGCCAGGCCAAGCTGGTCGGCATCAGACTGGACGCCGCCGCCGAGCAGTCGCTGCAAGGCGCGCTGCGGGCACGCGGCTGGCGCGTCGAGCCCAACGGCAGCGACTGGCGCCTGGAATGGGAGAGACAATGAGCACGAGCCTGAACACCCGCTGGCAGGCCTGGCTGGCGACGCGCGCGCCGCGCGAACGGCTGATCCTGCGCTCGGCCGTCTGGCTGCTGCTGCTGGCGCTGCTCTGGAGCCTGGCGATCGCCCCGGCCTGGCGCATCCTGCGAGCGGCGCCTGGCAGGCAGGCCGTCCTGGTGCCGCAACTGCATGCGATGCGTGCCATGGCGACCGAAGCCACCACCCTGCGGCAGTCCGAGAGCAGCCGGCCACCAGGCTGGTCCGAACGGCTGCGCGCGCTCGAGGCAACGACCCAGCGCCTGCTCAAGGACCAGGCCCAGCTCAGCCCCTCGGGCGAACAGGTCACGGTCACGCTGCGCGACGCCACCCCGGCCGCGCTGGCGCAATGGCTGCAGGACATCCGGGTCAACGCCCGCCTGCGCCCGACCCGGGTCCAGCTCGAACGCAGCGGCCCAGCCGGGGCGGTGCGCTGGCAAGGCCAGCTGGTGCTGGGCGACCCGAACGGAGCCGGCACATGAAGCCGGTCCCTGCAGCCGCCAGGCCTGGGACCCGACGTGGCAACGGCCTGTTCCTGCTGGCGGCGGCGCTCGGCTTGTCGGCGGGAGCGCTGGCCTTCGCACCGGCGCGCGCGCTCGCGCTGCTGGTGCGCGAGGTCAGCGACGGTCAGGTCCGGCTGCTCAACGCGCGCGGCACGATCTGGCAAGGCCGGGCCGAATGGGTACTGACGGGCGGCGCGGGCAGCCGCTCGTCGTCTGCCCTGCCCCAGGGCCTGAGCTGGCGACTGGCACCGGCCTGGTCCGGCGGGCCGGCGCTCAGGCTCAAGCTGTCGGCACCCTGCTGCGCGCCGCAGGGCATGGACCTGCTGCTGGCCTGGAGCGCGGGCTCGGCCCGGCTGGAACTGGGCCGCCAGCAAAGCGCCTGGCCGGCGAGCTGGCTCGCGGGACTGGGCTCGCCCTGGAACACGATCCAGCTGCAGGGCAGCCTGGAATTGCAGACCGAGGGCAGCGGCATCGAATGGGCCCGGGGCCGCGCGCGCCTGACCGGCCCGTTCGAGCTGCGGGCGCTCGACCTGGGATCGAGCCTGTCCACGCTCAAACCGCTGGGCAGCTACCGGCTGCGCTTCGAGCCCGATGCCGGCGGCAGCCCCCAGGTGCGGCTCGACACCCTGCGCGGCGAGCTCAGGCTCAGCGGCGAAGGGCGCTGGACCAGCGGACGGCTGCGCTTTCGCGGCGAGGGTGAAGCCGCCACGGGCAGCGAGCGCGCGCTGTCCAACCTCTTGAACATACTGGGGCGGCGCGATGGCGCGCGCGTCCACATCAGCCTGGGATGAAGTCATGAAGAACCCGTTTAACTCCGCCACCCCCGGCCTGCTGGCGCAGGCGATCGTGCTGGGCCTGGCCGTGAGCGCCCTGCCAGCCGCCTGGAGCCAGACCGCCAGCCCGACGCCGCGCGCCGGCGAGCCGGTCACGCTCAACTTCGCCAACGCCGAGATCGAGTCCGTGGCGCGCACCATGGCCACGCTGACCGGCCGCAACCTGGTGGTCGACCCGCGCGTCAAGGGCCAGATGAACCTGTCGACCGACCGGCCGGTCAGCCCGGCGGCGGCCTTCGAGCAGTTCAACGCCGCCTTGCGGCTGCAGGGCTTCGCGCTGGTCGAGGCCCAGGGTCTCTACAAGATCATGCCCGAGGCCGAGGCCAAGCTGCAGGCCCCCACCGTGGTGACGAGCGACGGCGTGGCCGCCGGCGGCCAGATCGTGACCCAGATCTTCCGCCTCAACCACGAGAACGCCAACAACCTGGTCACGGTGCTGCGCCCGCTGATCAGCCCGAACAACACGATCAACGTCACGCCCGGCAGCAACGCGCTGGTGATCACCGACTACGCCGACAACCTGCGCCGGATCGGGCGCATCGTCGCCGCGCTCGACACCGCGACCGCCAGCGATGTCGAGGTGATCCCGCTGCGCCACGCGCTGGCCAACGACCTGGCGCCCCTGATGCAAAAGCTGGTCGAGGGCGGCGCCGCCACCCCGGGCGCCACCGGCCAGGGCGCGGACAGCAGCTTCAAGACCGTGATCCTGCCCGAGCCGCGCAGCAACGCACTGGTGCTGCGCGCGGCCAACCCGGCCCGGATCGCGCTGGTCCGGGCGCTGGTCGACAAGCTCGACCGCCCGAACACGACCGGCAGCCAGGGCAACATCCATGTGGTCTACCTCAAGAACGCCGACGCGAGCCAGCTCGCGATCACGCTGCGCGCCGCGCTGGCCGCCGACAGCGCCACGCCTGGCGGCGCGGGTGCATCGGCCGGCGTCACCAGCAACACCAGCGCGGCGCGGCCGACTGGCGCGAACGCCGGCGCCACGGGTGCCAGCGCCCCGCTGTCCGGACCGGCCCAGCCCTCGGTCGGCGGCCAGATCCAGGCCGATCCGGCCACCAACGCCCTCATCATCAGCGCGCCCGAGCCGCAATACCGCCAGCTGCGTGCCGTGATCGACCAGCTCGACACGCGCCGGGCCCAGGTCTATGTCGAAAGCCTGATCGCCGAGGTCAACGCCGACAAGGCGGCCGAATTCGGCGTGCAATGGCAGGGCGTGCTGGGCAAGAACGGCT
>JBDLVJ010000018.1:0-7333 GCA_039804875.1 Pseudomonadota bacterium
CACAGGACTTTGCTGTACCACGACATGTGATTGATCTAAATCTTCATTCCATTGGATTTGGATTTGAAAGGTAGGTATCTCCCTGTTTGTCCTATTATTGACGTGGAATCTGATAATTTCCAGTGGGATTTTTCCAGTCCTTGCCGCCGCCCCAGCCGAACAGGCTCGGCATCATGCCGGCAGCTGGTCAGCGCGAACACGGCCGGTGCGGATCGGTCGGCGCAAAAAAGCCCGCGCTGCAGGGCAGGGCGGGCCTTGGCGCTGAGGGACGCAGGCGTCAGAACGGCGCGTCGTCCGCCTTGGGCGCGGCTTCGGTCGCCGGCGTGACCGCCGCACCGTCCTCGGCCACCACGGCGCTGGCCGGGGCCTCGGTGCCCGGCACGCTCAGGGTCTGGCGCACGCCAGCCTTGTCGCCGGCGCTGGCGAACTGGCTGTACTTGCCGAGCAGGCCGACCAGCTGGCCGTAGATGCGCGGGTTGGCGGCCAGGCATTCCTTCTGTTCCAGGAAGTCGGCTTCGCCGGTGAAGTTGCCGATCAGGCCGCCAGCCTCGGTCACGAGCAGCGAACCCGCGGCGACGTCCCAGGGCTGCAGGCCGGTCTCGAAGAAGCCGTCGGTGAAGCCGGCCGCGAGGTAGGCCAGGTCGAGCGCGGCAGCGCCCGGGCGACGCACGCCCGACACGCGCGGCATGACCTCGGTCAGCATGGCCATGTAGTTCTTGAAGTTGTCGCCCGGACGGAACGGGAAGCCGGTGCTGACCAGGCAGTCGCGCAGCTGGTTGCGCTTGGCCACGCGCAGGCGGCGGTCGTTCAGGTAGGCACCGCGGCCCTTGGTGGCGCAGAACAGGTCGTTGCGGCTCGGGTCGTAGACGACGGCCTGTTCGATCTTGCCGTGGTACATCAGCGCGATGCTGACGCAGTAGACCGGGAAGCCGTGGATGAAGTTGGTGGTGCCATCGAGCGGGTCGATGATCCACATATGTCGCTTGCCTGCACCCGTGCCTTCGCGGCGACCCGATTCCTCGGCCCAGATGCCGTGGTCGGGATAGGCCTCGAGCAGGGTCTCGATGATGATCTCTTCGGCGGCCTTGTCGACTTCGGTCACGAAGTCGTTGGTTTGCTTGGCGGCAACGCGGACCGACTCGACATCGAGTGCGGCACGGTTGATGATGGCGCCAGCGGCGCGCGCAGCCTTGATGGCCACGTTGAGCATGGGGTGCAGATGAGCAGACATGAATTGTGTGAGGAACGAATAGGGGGCCGTGCGATGACGGCGACAATAGCGCGATTCTATCCTTTCATCATCATTTGCGCCACATGCGAACCCGCTTCATCCTGATCGAGACCAGTCACGCCGGCAATGTCGGCTCCGTCGCGCGCGCCATGAAGGTGATGGGCTTCGACGACCTGGTGCTGGTGCGCCCGCGCTGGGCCGACGTGCTGCAGCGCGAGGAAGCGCTGGCGCTGGCCAGTGGCGCCGACGATCTGCTGGCCCGGGCGCGCATCGTGCAGACCTTGGACGAGGCCCTCGACGGCGTCTCGCATGTCTGCGCCACCGCGATGACGCCGCGCGACTTCGGCCCGCCCACGGTGGCGCCGCGCGCGCATCTGGCCGAGCTGGCCGCGCGCCTGCTCAGTCCCGCGGCGGCGTCGCTGGGCGTGACGGCGGCGGACCCGGTGGATGGCGCCGCACAGCCCGATCCCGCATCTGCCGTCCCGACCGGGGTCGCCTTCCTGTTCGGTTCCGAGCGCTACGGCATGAAGAACGAGGATGTCTACCGCTGCCATGCCTGCCTGAGCATCCCGACCGCGCCCGACTACGGCTCGCTGAACCTGGCCGCCGCCGTGCAGCTGATCGCCTATGAGTGGCGGCAGGCGCTGGGCGGCTTTGCTCTCCCTGCCTCGCTGCCCGCCTCGGGCGCGCCGCAGCCGCGCTCGGCCGATGCGCGGGCGGTCGCGGGCCTGCTGGCGCATTGGGAGCAGGCGCTGGTCGCCGTCGGTTTCCTCGATCCGGCCGCGCCCAGGAAGCTGATGCCGCGCCTGAACCAGCTTTTCAACCGCGCCGCGCCGACCGAGGAGGAAGTCCATATCCTGCGCGGGGTGGCGCGCGCCATGCTGCAGACCGCCGCCCAGGCCAGGCGCTAGACTGTAGGACTGATTGGACCCGAGCATGTTTTCCCGCCTCAAGACCGATATCGACTGCATCCTGGAACGCGATCCGGCCGCGCGCTCGCGCTGGGAGGTCCTGACCTGTTATCCCGGCCTGCACGCGGTCTTGCTGCATCGCCTGGCGCATGGTTGCTGGACGCGCGGCCACCGTTGGCTGGGGCGCTTCATCTCGCACCTGGCCCGCTTCCTGACCGGCATCGAGATCCACCCGGGCGCTCGGCTTGGCGCGCGCGTCTTCATCGATCACGGCATGGGCGTGGTGATCGGCGAGACGGCCGAGATCGGCGACGGCTGCACGATCTACCACGGCGTCACGCTGGGTGGCACCTCGCTCTACAAGGGCGCCAAGCGGCACCCGACGCTGGGCCGTGACGTGGTGGTCGGTGCCGGCGCCAAGGTGTTGGGCGGCTTCACGGTCGGCGACGGCGCCAAGGTCGGCAGCAACGCGGTCGTGACCAAGCCGGTGCCGGCCGGCGCGACGGCGGTCGGCAACCCGGCGCGCATCATCCAGGCCGAGGCCGACGCCAAGCGCGAGGAGGCGGCGTCCAAGATGGGTTTCTCGGCCTATGGCGTGACGCAGAACGACGACCCGCTGAGCCAGGCCATGCGCGGCCTGATCGACAACGCGGCCGGCCACGAGCACCAGATCGCGCTGCTGTGGCAGGCGATCGAGAAGCTGGCCTGTGCCCGCGCGCCCGGTCTGCCGGCCGACGCGGCCAAGGTCGAGCATTTCCCGGCCGACAAGTTCAACGAGATGGTCGGCAAGTAGGCCGCAGGGTTAGCCGCGCGGCGGCCGGATCGCGCTCTTGGGCCGGAAGGCCTGGCAGACCTCGTCGTGGGTCTCGAGGTAGGGGCCGCCGATCAGGTCGAGGCAGTAGGGCACGGCGGCGAAGATGCCGTTGACCCGCTGCCTGCCGTCGGCGTCCTTCAGACCGGCCAGGGTCTCGGCGATGGCCTTGGGCTGGCCCGGCAGGTTGATGATCAGGCTCTGGTCCCGGATCACCGCCACCTGGCGCGACAGGATGGCGGTCGGCACGAAGGTCAGGCTGATCTGGCGCATCTGTTCGCCAAATCCCGGCATTTCCTTGTGCGCCACCGCCAGCGTGGCTTCGGGCGTGACATCGCGCAGCGCCGGGCCGGTGCCGCCGGTGGTCAGCACCAGGCTGCAGCCGGCCTCGACCAGCTCGATCAGGGTCTGGCTGATCGTTGCCTGCTCGTCGGGGATCAGGCGCGGCTCGAACTCGATCGGGTTCTTCAGCGCCAGGCCCAGCCAGTCACGCAGCGCCGGCAGGCCCTGGTCCTGGTAGACGCCCGAGGAGGCGCGGTCGCTGACCGAGACGATGCCGATCCTGACCGGCTCCGGGCCGCCGTTCAGCGGCTGGTTCATGCGTCGTCCTCGTGCTCGGCGCCGTCCTCGGTCGCCTGGGCCGCGGCGGCATCGCCGTCGAGCTTGGCGCGCACGAGCTGGAAGATCTCGCGGAAGGACTTGCCGTGGCGCGGTGCCTCGCCCTCTTGCGCCGGCACGGCGTCCTTGCGCGCCTGGCGCACCAGCGCGCGCAGGCGCTGCAGGTCGGCGTCCGGGTCGAGCTTCAGCCAGGCCTCGAGCGCCTCGTCCTCGGCGATCAGGCGGTCGCGCCACTGCTCGGCCTGGTGCAGGCGCAGCGTGTCCTTGGCGCTGCCCTGGTGCTGGACCTTGAGCGCTTCCTCGATCGTGGCGACCGTGGGCTCGTCGAGCTTGCGCATCAGCTTGCCGATGAACTGCATCTGGCGCCGCTTGCCCTCGAAGTTGGTGATGCGCTTGGCTTCGACCATCGCGTCGAGCAGGCGGTCGGGCAGGGCGAGCTTGTCCAGCAAGCCCTTGCGCAGGGTGAGCAGCTGCTCGCCGAGCAGTTGCAGGTGGTCGCTGTGTTTCTTGAGATCGGTCCGGCTGAGGTCGACGTCCCCGCGCAGTTCGCGCTTGAGTTCGAGGTCGAGTTCGCTGCCGAGGGCAACGAAGTGACCTTTGACGTAATAGCCTTTGGTGGGTTTGCGTGACATGCCAAGTATCATAGCCGCCGACATGAAGAAGACACGCGCCGCCTCCACCCCTTCGCCCCAGTCCCAGCCCGAGACTGGTTTCCAGTTCAGCCGGGCCCAGTTCGAGGAATTGTCCGATCTCGCGCTCTCGCACGCGCGCTCGCTGGGGGCGCAGGACGGGGGCATCGATGTCTCCGAGGGTGCCGGCCTGAGCGTCTCGGTCCGCAAGGGCGAGCTCGAGAACGTCGAGCGCAACCGCGACAAGTCGCTCGGTATCACGCTCTACCTCGGGCAGCAGCGCGGCAACGCCTCGACCTCGGACTTCAGTCCGGCGGCGATCCGGCGCACGGTGCAGGCGGCCTATGACATCGCGCGCTTCACGGCCGAGGACCCGGTGGCCGGCCTGCCAGACGAGCAGGACATCGCCAACGACTATCCCGACCTCGACCTGTTCCACCCCTGGGCCGTCACGCCCGAGGAGGCGATGCAGATCGCGCTGCGTTGCGAGGCCGCCGCCTTCGCGACCAGCAAGAAGATCAGCAACAGCGAGGGCGCGGGGGTTTCGGCCCAGCAGTCGCATTTCTTCACCGAGCACATGCGCGGCGGCGAGCGCGGCAGGCCCGGCATCTTCCGTGGCGGCTACGCGAGCTCGCGCCACAGCTTCTCGGTCGCGCCGATCGCGGGGCGCGGCGCCAACATGCAGCGCGACGCCTGGTTCAGTTCGATGCGCTCGCCGGCCGAGCTCGCCAGCCCCGAGGCGGTCGGGCGCTATGCGGCCGAGCGCGCGCTGTCGCGCCTGAAGCCGCGCCAGGTCGCGACCACCGAATGCCCGGTGCTGTTCGAGGCGCCGCTGGCCGCCGGCCTGCTCGGCGGTTTCGTGCAGGCCGTCAGCGGTGGCGCGCTCTACCGCAAGACGACCTTCCTGCTCGACAGCCTGGGCACCCAGGTCTTTCCCGACCATATCGACATCCTGGAGGATCCGCATGTGCGCGGCGGCAAGGGCAGCGCGCCGTTCGACGACGAGGGTGTGCGCACCGCGCGGCGTCAGGTGGTCGAGGCGGGTCGGGTGCAGGGCTATTTCCTCAGCACCTATTCGGCGCGCAAGCTCGGCATGCGCACCACCGGCAACGCGGGCGGTTCGCACAACCTGAGCTTGAGCAGCCGGCTTACGCAGCCGGGCGACGACCTCGACGCGATGCTGCGCAAGCTTGGCACCGGCCTGTTCGTGACCGAGCTGATGGGACAGGGCGTCAATTACGTGACCGGCGACTATTCGCGCGGTGCGTCGGGCTTCTGGGTCGAGAACGGCCAGATCGCCTTTCCGGTGCAGGAGATCACGATCGCCGGCAACCTGCGCGAGATGCTGCGGGAGATCGTCGCGGTCGGCGCCGATGTCTACAACTACGGCGCCAAGAGCGTGGGTTCGGTGCTGGTCGGGCGCATAAAGCTGGCCGGCAGCTGAGCCCGCGGCCGTTTCGAGCCGAGGACCTATCGAGCCGGGTTCCGGCCGGTTTCAGCTGGCTGGCGCCGCCAGCGGCAACGCGGACAGCTCGACCGGCGCGCCCCAGAGCGCGCTGACCACGGGGCCGATGCGCCGCGGGTCGGCGCTGGTCCAGAATCGTTCGCCGCCGGGCTCGGCAGCCGGATTGAGCAGCGCCAGCGCCGCGCGCCGGCGCGCGAGCTCGCGCGCCACGGCAGGGGCCGGGTCCAGCACCTGCACCGAGGCCCCCGCCAGACGGTGGATCAGCGGCGCCAGGAAGGGGTAGTGGGTGCAGCCCAGCACCAGCGTGTCGGCGCCTTGCTCGAGCAGGGGGCGCACATAGTGCGCCACCGCCGCTTCGGTGTCGGCGCCGCTGAGTTCGCCGCGCTCGACCCGCTCGACCCAGCCCGGACAGGCCTGCAGCAGCACCTGCCTGTCGCGCGCGTGCAGCTGCAGCAGGCGCCGCAGCCCCGGGCTGGCGACGGTCTGGCGCGTCGCCAGCAGGCCGATCACGCCGCTGCGCGTGGACTGGGCGGCCGGCTTGACGGCAGGCTCGATCGCGATCAGCGGCAGCTCGGGAAAGGCGGCGCGCAGGTGCTCGATCGCCAGTCCGGTCACGGTGTTGCAGGCCACGACCACGGCCTTGGCGCCCTGGGCCCGCAGGAAGCCGATGATGTGGCGCGAGCGCGCCTCGATGTAGCCGACGCTGCGCTCGCCATAGGGCGCGTACGCCGAGTCGGCCACGTAGCACAGCGCCTCTGCCGGCAGGGCGCGCCGGATCTCGCGCAGCACCGACAGCCCGCCGACGCCGGAGTCGAACACGCCGACCGGGCGCGAGCGGTCCTGCGCGGCGGCGGCGGGCGCTGGCATCGGGTGGTTCGTTCCCGCTGGGTCGGCCTGGCTTCTCAGCCGGCCAGGGCGGCCTTGACGGCGGCCGAGACCTGGGCCATCTCGGCCTTGCCGGCCAGGGCGGCCTTGGCGGCGGCCATCAGCTTGCCCATGTCGGCGGCGCCCGGCGCGCGGCCGAGCTCGGTCGCCACGTCGGCCACCAGGGCCTGGACCGCCGCCAAGACTTCCTCGGTGCTCAGGCGCGCGGGCAGATAGGCCTGCAGCACGGCGGCCTCGGCCCTTTCCTTGGCCGCCAGGTCGTCACGGTCGGCCTGCTCGAAGGCGGTGATCGAGTCCTTGCGCTGCTTGAGCATCTTGTCGAGCACGGCGATCACGGCGCTGTCGTCGAGCGTGGTCTGCTCATCGACTTCCCGTTGCTTGATCGAGGCCAGCAGCAGACGGATGGTGCCGAGGCGCTCCATGTCCTTGGCCCGCATCGCGGTCTTCATGTCTTCGGTGATCTGCTCTTTGAGTGCCATGGTGGAGCCTGTAGATAAATGGGGATCTTAGCGCCTGCTCGGCCCTGCGGGCAGGCCAGAAACGACAAAGCCCGCCTGAGCGTCCTCCAGCGGGCTTGTGCGCGGTCAACGAGGACCGCAGCGGAATACAGCGATCAGAACAGACGCTTGGGCAGCTGCATCGAGCGCACACGCTTGTAGTGGCGCTTGACGGCGGCGGCCTTCTTGCGCTTGCGCTCCGAGGTGGGCTTTTCGTAGAACTCGCGCGCGCGCAGGTCGGTCAGCAAGCCCAGCTTTTCGATGGTGCGCTTGAAGCGGCGCAGGG
>JBDLVJ010000019.1:0-4818 GCA_039804875.1 Pseudomonadota bacterium
CTGATGCGCTCGCGGTCCACGTCCACGCCCAGCACCAGGGCTTCGACTTCCTGGCCCTTCTTGTAGTTGCGCACGGCGGCTTCGCCGGTCTCGTTCCAGGACAGGTCGGACAGGTGGACCAGGCCGTCGATGCCGGCAGCCAGGCCGACGAAGACGCCGAAGTCGGTGATCGACTTGATCGGGCCCTTGACGCGGTCGCCGCGCTTGGTGTTCTGCGCGAATTCCTGCCACGGGTTGGCCTTGCACTGCTTCATGCCCAGCGAGATGCGACGCTTGTCTTCGTCGATCTCGAGCACCATGACCTCGACCTCGTCGCCCAGCGACACGATCTTGTTCGGAGCGATGTTCTTGTTGGTCCAGTCCATTTCGGACACGTGCACCAGACCTTCGATGCCGGGTTCCAGCTCGACGAAGGCGCCGTAGTCGGCGATGTTGGTGACCTTGCCGAACATGCGGGTGCCCGACGGGTAGCGGCGCGAAACGCCCAGCCACGGATCGTCGCCCATCTGCTTCAGACCCAGCGAGACGCGTTGCTTCTCGGTGTCGAACTTCAGGACCTTGGCGGTGATTTCCTGGCCAGCCGTCACGACTTCGGACGGGTGACGCACGCGGCGCCATGCCATGTCGGTGATGTGCAGCAGGCCGTCGATGCCGCCGAGGTCAACGAAAGCACCGTATTCGGTGATGTTCTTGACCACGCCGGAAACGATCGCGCCTTCGCGCAGGGTTTCCATCAGCTTGGCGCGCTCTTCGCCCATCGAGGCTTCGACCACGGCACGGCGGCTCAGCACGACGTTGTTGCGCTTGCGGTCGAGCTTGATGACCTTGAATTCCAGGGTCTTGTTCTCGTACGGGGTCAGGTCCTTGGTCGGACGGCTGTCGACCAGCGAGCCCGGCAGGAAGGCGCTGATGCCGTTGACCATGACCTTGAGGCCGCCCTTGACCTTGGCGCCGGTGGTGCCGGTGACGAATTCGCCGGATTCCAGGGCCTTTTCCAGGGCCATCCACGAAGCCAGGCGCTTGGCCTTGTCGCGGCTCAGCAGGGTGTCGCCGTAACCGTTCTCGACCGAGTCGATCGCGACCGAGACGAAGTCGCCGACCTGGACTTCGAGTTCGCCCTGGTCGTTCTTGAATTCTGCGATCGGCACATACGCTTCGGACTTCAGACCGGCGTTGACGACCACATGGTTGTGCTCGATGCGAACGACTTCGGCGGTGATGACCTCGCCCGCGCGCATGTTGGCACGTTGCAGGGATTCTTCAAACAGGGCGGCAAAAGATTCAGACATGTTTTTCCTAAACCGGGCGCCCAGCTGAATGGGGAACAGGCGCGCGGCAGATGCCAATACGCGTCGCCAGAGCAGGCGGCGCGGGTTGCAGGTTGCGATCCCTGGGGCCTGCGGATCGCGTCCGGCGGGGCCTTCGGGGCCTGGCCCGAATGGGCCAAGTGCAAGCGCCCCGGGCGGAGCGCTTGCGTTCAGGCGCCCGCGAACGGGCGCCGACCTTGCCACCAGGACAGCACGAGCCGCACCGATTCCTCGATGCCCAGCTCGGAGTTGTCCAGCGCCAAGGCGTCCTGGGCCGGCTCTAGCGGAGCGCTCTGGCGCGTGGTGTCGCGCAAGTCACGCTCGATCAAGTCGGTCAACAGGTCTTCTAGTCTAGCATTGACTCCCTTGGAGATCAACTGCTTATGACGCCGGATGGCGCGCTGCTCGGCGCTGGCGCTCAGAAACACCTTGAGCGGCGCGCCCGGGAAGATCACCGTGCCCATGTCGCGGCCGTCGGCGACCAGTCCGGGCAGGCGCCGAAAGCCGTGCTGCAGCTCGACCAGCGCCGCGCGCACGGCCGGCAGCACCGAGACTTTCGAGGCGTTCATGCCGCCGGTCTCGCTGCGGATCGCCTCGGTCACATCCTGGCCCGCCAGCAGCACGCGATCGCCATCGAAGCCGACCGGCAGCGCGCGCGCCAGTTCGGCGATCGCCGCCTCGTCGCCGGCTTCCAGCGTCAGTCCGGCCTGCAGCGCGGCAAAGGCGGTCACGCGATAGAGCGCGCCCGAGTCGAGCAGCGCGTAGCCCAGGCGCTCGGCCAGCTGGCTCGCCAGCGTGCCCTTGCCCGAGGCGGTCGGGCCGTCGATGCAGATCACCGGGATGTCTTGTGAGTCGGCCTGCACCACGCCGAACAGGGCCTCGAAATAGTCCGGGAAGGTCTTGGCGACGCATTTCGGGTCTTCGATCCGCACCGGCAGCCGCGCTGGGTTGAACGCCGCGAGCGAAAAGCACATCGCGACCCGGTGGTCGTCGTAGGTGTGGATGGAGGCGGGCCGCCAGCCGTCGGCCGGCGGTGGCGTGACGCGGATGTAGTCCTGGCCTTCCTCGACGCTGCACCCAAGCTTGCGCAGCTCGCAGGCCATGGCGGCGATGCGGTCGGTCTCCTTCACGCGCCAGCTCTCGATGTTGCGCAGCGTGGTCGTGCCTTCGGCGTAGAGCGCCATCACGGCCAGCGTCATCGCGGCGTCGGGAATGTGGTTGCAGTCGAGGTCGATCGCCTTGAGCGGCCAAGCGCCGCGGCGGATCCGCAGGCTGTTGGCCGAGCCCGTCACCACGGCGCCCATCGCCTGCGCGGCCTCGACGAAGCGGATGTCGCCCTGGATCGAGTCGAGCCCCACGCCCTGGATCGTGATGCCTTGTTCGGACGGCGCGATCGCGCCGAGCGCGATGAAGTAGCTCGCCGATGACGCATCGCCCTCGACATGGAGGCTGCCCGGCGAGCGATAGCGGCTGCCGGCCGGGATGATGAAGCGCTGCCAGCCTTCGCGCCGCACGGTGACGCCGAAGCGCTCGAGCAGCTTGAGCGTGATCTCGATATAGGGCTTGGAGATCAGCTCGCCCACCACCTCGATCACGATGTCCTGCGTCGCCACCAAGGGAAGGGCCAGCAGCAGCGCGGTCAGGAACTGGCTCGACACGTTGCCGCGCACCTGGATCGGCGCATCGAGTCGCAGCGCAGCCGGTTCGCCGGTCCCCAGGCGCAGCGGCGGGTAGCCGTCGTTGCCCAGGTAGTCGACCGGGCAGCCGAGCTGGCGCAGGCCGTCGATCAGGTCGCCGATCGGGCGCTCGTGCATGCGCGCGATGCCGCGCAGCTCGAACTTTCCGCCCTGTTGCGCCGCCAGCAGCGCCAGCGCGGCGGTCAGCGGGCGCATCGCGGTGCCGGCGTTGCCCAGAAACAGGTCGGCCGACTTCACCGGCAACGCGCCGGCCAGGCCGCGTACCTTGACGCTGTGGCCGCCCAGGCGCTCGATGCCGCAGCCCAGGGTCTCGAGCGCGGCCAGCATCACGCGCGTGTCGTCCGAATCGAGCAGGTCATGCAGGGTCGTCTCGCCCGCGCTCAGGGCCGCCAGCAGCAGCACGCGGTTCGAGATGCTCTTGGAGCCGGGCAGTGTCACGTTGCCGCCGGCCGCGCGCAGCGGCGGCAGGTCGAGGAAATGGGTCGAGTACATGGGGGAGGTCAGGCCGCGACGGCCTCAGAAGGGTTGTAGGTCTGGCCGCCGAGCTGCCAGCCGGAACGTGCCTGGCTCGCCCGCGCGATCAGCGACTGCAGCGCGTCGGCGTCTGGCGCCAGCAGGGTGGCTTCCAGCGCGTCGAGCGCGGCGCGGAACTGGCGCGACTGCAGCAGCACCTGCTCGCGGTTGGCCAGCAGGATGTCGCGCCAGACGCTCGGGTCGCTGGCCGCGATGCGGCTGAAGTCGCGAAAACCCGGCCCGGCCAGCGCCAGCAATTCGTCGGCCTGCGGCTGCGCCAGGATCGCGTTCATCGCGGCAAAGGCCAGCAGATGCGGCAGATGGCTGACGCTGGCGTAGGCGGCGTCATGCCGTTCGGGGCTCATCTCCAGCACCCGGCTGCCCAGCAGGGTCCAGAGCTCGGCGGCGAGCTCGACCAGCGGCGGATGGGTCTCGGGCAGCGGGGTCAGGATCAGCTGGCGCTCGCGGTAGAGCGCGGCGTCGGCCTGCTCGACCCCGGCCGATTCCTTGCCGGCGATCGGGTGCGCCGGCACGAAGCGGCTCAGCCGCTCGCCGAGCGTGCGGCGCGCCGCAGCGACCACGTCGCCCTTGGTCGAGCCCACGTCCATCAGCAGCGCGCGTGGCGCCAATACCGGCGCGATCGCGGCCAGGCTGGACTCGGTCGCCGCCACCGGCACCGCGAGCAGCACCAGATCGGAGCCTTCGACCGCCTGCTCCAGCGTGGCGGCGTCGAGGTCGATCACGCCGAGCTCGAGCGCGCGCTCGCGCGTACGGGCCGACTGGCTGTAGCCGACCACCTGACGCACCAGGCCGGCCTCCTTGAGCGCGAGCGCGAAGGAGCCGCCCATGAGGCCGCAGCCGATCAGACCGAGTTGCTCGAACATAGTGGGATCTTCAGGAGTCTTCGGGAATTGCAGGCGCCGCGTGCCGGATCAGTCGGCGGTCGGGTAGGCACCGAGCACCTGGTAGAAGGCGCACAGTCCCTTGAGCTCATCCAGCGCGGCGGCGACCGCCGGCTGCGCGGGGTGGCCCGCGATGTCCATGTAGAAGTAATACTCCCACTGGCCCGACTTGGCCGGGCGCGACTCGAAGCGGGTCAGCGAGACGCCGTTCTGCTTGAGCGGCACCAGCAGGTCGTGCACCGCGCCAGGCTTGTTCGGCACCGAGACCACCAGGCTGGTGCAGTCCTTGCCCGTGACCGGCGGCATCGCCATGGTCTGGGGCAGGCAGATCACCGCGAAGCGGGTCCGGTTGAAGGCCTCGTCCTGGATCGCGTGCGCGACGATGTGCAAGCCGAATTG
>JBDLVJ010000020.1:0-2979 GCA_039804875.1 Pseudomonadota bacterium
CATGCTGCCACCACATCGGCAAGGTGGCGACGGTCGGCACGCCGGTCAGCTGCTCGAGCTGCTCGGGCGCGGGCGCGAGCAGCGCCGCATCACCGCGGAACTTGTTGAGCACGAAGCCGGCGATGCGCTCGCGGTCGGCCTCGGGCAACAGGGCCCAGGTGCCGTAGAGATGGGCGAAGGCGCCGCCCCGGTCGATGTCGGTCACCAGCAGGCAACGCGCGTCGGCCGCGCGCGCCACGCGCAGGTTGACGATGTCGCTGGCCATCAGGTTGATCTCGGCCGGCGAGCCAGCGCCCTCGATCACGATGACGTCGTACTCGGCGCGCAGGTCGTCGAGCGCCTGCGCGATCCGGGGCCAGACCTGTTCCGAGCGGCCGCGCCATGGCATGGCGCTGAGTTCGGCATCGACCTGACCCAGCATGACGACCTGGCTGCGGGTATCGGCCTCGGGCTTGAGCAGCAGCGGATTCATCCGCACCTCGGGCTCGGCGCGCGCGGCCAGGGCCTGGAAATATTGCGCCGAGCCGATCTCGCCCGAGCCGCCGGGCGCAGCCACCACGCGCGCGTTGTTGCTCATGTTCTGCGCCTTGAACGGCGCGACCTTGAGGCCCTGGCGCGCGTAGTGACGGCACAGCGCGGTGGCGAGCCAGCTCTTGCCCGCGCCGCTGGAAGTGCCGAGCACCATCACGCATTTGGCATGCTGGCTGGTTGGTTCTACTTGAGGGTTCATGTCTGATGGCGAATGGAGGTCCAGGCCTGCGCGAGCGCGTCCTGCGCCTCGGGCGCGAGGACACCCAGGCGCGCAGCACCGGGCAGGCCGAATGAAGTGGCGTCGCGCAGCTTGATGCCCTGCTTACGCAGGCGGGCCAGATCGGCCCCGAGGTCGGAACCGTTGGAGCGCTCGGGACGGGCGACGAAGTAGTTGGCGACGCTGGAGCGGGTCCGCCAACCCAGTGTATGACAGAGGTCGAGCTGTCGGCTTTTCCAGGCGCGCAGGGTCTCAAGACTGGCGGCCAGCCAGTCCCGCGCCGCCGGCAGGGTCCAGGCCTGCAGCATCGCGACACCATGGGCACCGACCGGCCAGGACGGTGCTAGCGCCTGCAGGGCATCGACCTGGTCGCCAGCGTCCCGAGGCGCGATCACATAGGCCGCGCGCACCCCCGTCAGGCCCAGCGCCTTGTTCGGCGTCCAGAGCTGCCAGACCCGGTCCAGCCCGGCGGCGTCCAACGCCAGCCGGCCCTCCAGGCGCAGCGGACGGTAGGCGCAATCGAGCACCAGCAACTGCGGCGGCCGCAAGGCCTGGACCTGCTGCGCCAGGCGCTCATGCGGCTGCCCCAACGGACTGGAAGGATCGCAGGCCCAGAGCAGATTCGCCTCGGCAGGGTCGTTCACGACCCGCAGGCCCCAGGCACGGGCGGCCTGGGCGTAATCGCCATAGTGAAAAGGCGGCAGATGCACCGCAGTCGGCGGTTGCCTGCGCTGCGGCAAGACTGAGGCCGACACCGGCATCGAGGATTGCATCGACCCTGCCGACTGAGCCGCCAGAGCGCTGATGCGGAAGATGAATTCGCTCGCGCTGCCGGCCAGCACGACGCGTTCGGAGGCCACCTGATGAAAAGCGGCCAAGGCCTCGCGCAAGGCCTGGTAGTCCGGGTCGGGATAGCGGGTCGGGTCGGCCGCCTGGACCGCCGCCAGCGCGACCGGACAGGGCCCGCAGGCGTTGCTGTTGGTCGAGAAATCGAAGCGCGGTACGCCGAAGGCGTCGGGGCCGCCGTGCAGACGGACGGATTCAGCCATGTCCGCCTCCGCTGGCTGGCCATGGGGCTGCCAGTCCTGGCCATATTTGCGTAAGTATCAAGACTAGCGCGCCGCACACCAGCAGGCCGAGCGCACGCGCTGCCAGCGCGCAAGCCAGCGCGGTATCCTGCGGGCCGGGCGCGCGGCCCGAGGCGTTGAGCGCATAGACCCCGGGCTTGCCAAGCCGGATGCCAAGCGCCAGCGCCAGCGCGCCCATCGGCCAGCCGCCGTTGGGCGAAGGCGTCAGGACCGCCTCGCGCCGCAGCCGCGCCAGCGACAAGCCCCCCGCCGCCAGCGCCAGCAGCAGCGCGCTCAGGCGCGCCGGCAGCCAGGACAGCAGATCATCGACATGGGCCGCCCATTTGCCGGCCCATTCCCAATGCCGCCCGCCGCGCTCGCCGCGATAGCCCCACATCGCGTCCGCCGTGTTGGCGAAACGGTAAAGCGCCGCGCCCGGCAGGCCCGCGACGGCGAACCAGAACAGCGGCGCGATGACCGAATCGTTCAGGTTCTCCGCCAGCGACTCGAGCGCGGTCTCGCGCACCTGCGACTCGCTCAAGGCGGAGGTGTCGCGGCTGCAAAGCCAGGACAGGCGCTCGCGGCCCTGCTCGAGCGAGCTCGACAGGGCCTCCTCGACCGCCTGCACCTCGCGCTTGAGCATGGCCCAGGCCAGCAGCGGCTTGAGCAGCAATCCGAGACCAAGCGCCGCCACCCAGCCGGGCAGTCGCAGCAGCAGGGATTGCAGGCCAGCGGCCACGACGAGCAAGACCGCACCACCGGCACACCAGGCCAGCGCGCCCCGAACGAAGGCGGCCAGATCAGCGGTTGCGACTCGGCTGCTGGCCTGACTGGCGCCCTGGCTCTCGGACTGGCTGGTAGACGGCTTATCGACCTGACCCGACGGGCGGGCGCTGGCAAGCGGCGCGATGCGCTGGCCGGCCCAGCCCAGGTAGTTCCCGATCCAGACCACCGGATGCCAGCGCAACGACGGCTCGCCGAGCCAGCGGTCGATCGCCAGCGCCAGCAGCAGGGCTGGCGCCAGGATGAGCCAATCAAGCTCGCCGACCATCATGCGGGCAGGGCCTGATCGCCCAAAATGGCGACATCCGGAGCCGCAGCGCCAGCCGGATCGATCGAATCGAACAGGGTGCTGGCCTGGCCCCAGCCCTCGTCGAACACCAG
>JBDLVJ010000021.1:0-3367 GCA_039804875.1 Pseudomonadota bacterium
CGGCCTTGACCTTGACCCTGGCCTTGGCCCATTCCGCCAGTGGCGCCCTGGCCACCCGGACCACGACGGCGCTGACCGTCCTGGCGCGGCGGCTGGCTGTCGCCGCCGGCAGCGTCGTCGGCGCGTGCGGCGCGCGGCTTGCTGGCGCGCGGTGCCTTCTCCGGGCTCTTCTTGTCGCGGATGCGTTCCATCATCTCGGAGCGCGCGGCCTTGGCGGCGGCGGCCATGACCTCGCGGCTCGGCGGCTTGCCGGCGCCGCCCCAGATGGTCTGGCGACCCATGGCGATCGGCTCGGCCTGCTCGCCGGGTTCGGGCATGAACTCGTCGAAGATCTCGACCGGGATCTGCTGCTTGGTGAACTTCTCGATCGCCATCATGAAGCCTTCCTCGTCCAGGCTCACCAGGCTGACCGCCTCGCCCATGGCGCCGGCGCGACCGGTGCGGCCGATGCGGTGCACGTAGTCCTCGCAGACGTTGGGAATCTCGTAGTTCACGACATGCGGCAGTTCGTCGATGTCGATGCCGCGCGCGGCGATGTCGGTCGCTACCAGGGCGCGCAGTTCGCCGGTCTTGAAGCCGGCCAGCGCCTGGGTGCGCGCGGTCTGGCTCTTGTTGCCGTGCAGCGCCATCGCGCTGATGTGGTTCTTGTTCAGGAAGTCGGCGACGTTGTTGGCGCCGAACTTGGTGCGCGTGAACACCAGCACCTGGCTCCAGTTGTGCTGGTTGATGATGTGCGCCAGCAGCGCCTTTTTCTTGCCGCGACCGACCGGATGGATGGTCTGCTTGATGCGCTGCACCGTGGTGTTGGGCGGCGTGACCTGAATGCTCTTGGGGCTGTTGAGCAGGCCGTTGGCCAGTTCGCGGATCTCGTCGCTGAAGGTGGCCGAGAACAGCAGGCTCTGCTTGTTCTTGGGCACCAGCTTGAGCACCTTCTTGACATCGTGGATGAAGCCCATATCGAGCATGCGGTCGGCTTCGTCGAGCACCAGGATCTCGACCTGGGACAGGTCGATATGGCCCTGGTCGATCAGGTCGAGCAGGCGGCCCGGGGTCGCGACCAGGATGTCGACGCCCTTTTGCAGCGCGTTGATCTGCGGGTTCATGCCGACGCCGCCGAAGATCACGGCCGACTTGAGCTTGAGGTGCTTGCCGTAGCCCTTGACCGATTCCTCGACCTGGGCCGCGAGTTCGCGCGTCGGTGCCAGCACCAGCGCGCGCACCGGGCGGGCCTTGCCCTTGACGGCTTCGGGCGCGTTTTCCTGCAGGCGGTGCAGCATCGGCAGCGTGAAGGCCGCCGTCTTGCCGGTGCCGGTCTGGGCGCCGGCCAGCAGGTCGTGGCCCGCGAGCACGGCGGGGATGGCCTCGGCCTGGATCGGCGTCGGGTGTTCGTAGCCCTGCTCGCGCACGGCTTCGAGGATGGCCGGGGCCAGCTTCAGTTCTTCAAATGTCATGTTGTGTGGGGCGCAAGTCCGTTGCGCTTGGACATCGGCCATTCCAGCGCCCGGTTTGATGCGGGCGACCGGCCAGTCTAGCGGGCTGATGCGAATCGGAGGCGGGCTCAGTGGCCGACCGGACAGGTCGGGCGGCAAGCCCCAGCAGGGCGCTGGCGTGGCACTGACTGCAGGTGCACACGCCAGCATTGTCGCATAAAGGGATAATGTGGTGTTGCACGCAAGTGGCTTTGCGTTTTTGCCGATTTATCACCTACTACCTGTCTCCATGGCCCAATACGTTTTCTCCATGAACCGTGTCAGCAAGACCGTGCCGCCCAAGCGGCAGATCTTGAAGAACGTGTCCATCAGCTTCTTTCCCGGCGCCAAGATCGGCGTGCTGGGCCTGAACGGCTCCGGCAAATCGACCCTGCTCAAGATCATGGCCGGCATCGACAAGGACATCGAGGGCGAAGCCATCGCCATGCCGGGCATCAAGATCGGTTACCTGCCGCAGGAGCCGCAGATCGATCCCGAGCAGACCGTGCGCCAGGCGGTGGAAGAGGGCATCGGCGGCTCGCTGAAGGCCAAGGCCCGCCTGGAGGAGGTCTATGCCGCCTATGCCGAGGAAGACGCCGACTTCGACGCACTGGCCGCCGAGCAGGCCGAGCTCGAGGCCATCATCGCCGCCGCCGGTTCCGAGAACACCGACCTGCAGCTCGAACTGGCCGCCGACGCGCTGAACCTGCCGCCCTGGGACGCGCTGATCAAGAACCTGTCGGGGGGCGAGAAGCGCCGCGTCGCCCTGTGCCGCCTGCTGCTGTCCAAGCCCGACATGCTGCTGCTCGACGAACCGACCAACCACTTGGACGCCGAATCGGTCGAGTGGCTGGAGCAGTTCCTGAGCCGCTTCCCCGGCACCGTGGTCGCGATCACCCACGATCGCTACTTCCTCGACAACGCCGCCGAGTGGATTCTCGAACTCGACCGGGGCCACGGCATCCCGTACAAGGGCAACTACTCCGACTGGCTGGACCAGAAGGAAAGCCGCCTGGAGACCGAGCAGCGCACCGAGGACGCCCGCACCAAGGCGATGAAGGAAGAGCTCAAGTGGGTGCGCAGCAACGCCAAGGGCCGTCAGGCCAAGAGCAAGGCGCGCCTGGCCCGCTTCGAGGAACTGTCGGACGTCGACTACCAAAAGCGCAACGAGACCAACGAGATCTTCATCCCGGTCGCCGAGCGCCTGGGCAACCAGGTCATCGAGTTCAACAACGTCAGCAAGTCCTTCGGCGAGCGCCTGCTGATCGACAACCTGAGCTTCTCGGTGCCGCCGGGCGCCATCGTCGGCATCATCGGCCCCAACGGCGCCGGCAAGTCGACCCTGTTTCGCATGATCCAGGGCGTCGAGACGCCCGACGCCGGCGAGGTCGTGATTGGCCAGACCGCCAAGCTGGCCTTCGTCGACCAGAGCCGCGAGAGCCTGGACGCCAGCAAGACCGTCTGGCAAGACGTGTCGGGCGGCCTCGACAACATCGTGGTCGGCAAGTTCGTCATGCCGAGCCGCGCCTACATCGGCCGCTTCAACTTCAAGGGCAACGACCAGCAGAAGCTGGTCGGCAACCTGTCGGGCGGTGAACGTGGCCGTCTGCACCTGGCCAAGACCCTGGCCCAGGGCGGCAACGTGCTGATGCTCGATGAACCGTCGAACGATCTTGACGTCGAAACCCTGCGCGCGCTGGAAGAGGCGCTGCTCGAGTTCGCCGGCTCGGCCATGGTGATCTCGCACGACCGCTGGTTCCTTGACCGCATCTGTACCCATATCCTGGCTTGCGAGGGTGACTCGCAGTGGTTCTTCTTCTCGGCTTCGTACTCCTGGTAGTTGCCGAGAAGAAGAAGCGCCTGGGTGAAGAAGGTGCGCGGCCGCATCGGCTGCGTTT
>JBDLVJ010000022.1:0-4429 GCA_039804875.1 Pseudomonadota bacterium
CGAGACTGATGACGTAGTTGCCGTCGTTGTGGAAGCAGTCGGGCAGCAGCCAGTCGGGGGTCTTCTTGACGCCCGTCGGAGACAGGAACAGCACCTCGTCGCCGGTCACCGGCTGCTTCAGGGGCGCGCCCAGCGCCTGCCAGTCGGGCAGCAGCTCGGTCAGCGCCCGCGGGTCCATCACCGCGCCCGACAGGATGTGCGCGCCGGGCTCGGAGCCTTTTTCCAGCACGCAGACGCTGACCTCGCCGCCGCGCTCGGCGGCGAGCTGCTTCAAGCGGATCGCGGTGGCCAGGCCGGCCGGGCCGGCGCCCACGATCACCACGTCGTATTCCATCGCTTCGCGCGGGCCGTGTTGTTCGAGCAGGTGGTTGGGGGTTTTCATGGCGATATCTCCTTGATCTTGTCTTGTAATGGTTCAGTCCAGCAGCCGCGTCAGGTCGCCGCGCACGAAGCCGTGGCCGACGATGGCGGCCAGGCCATCGATCCCCTGTTCGAGTTCGGCGCGAACCTGCTGCCTGGCCCAGAACACCGGGCCGCCCTCCCAGCGCGGAAAACCGTAGCCTTGCACCAGCACCACGTCGATGTCGCTGGCGCGCACCGCGACGCCTTCGGCCAGCAGCAGCGCGGCCTCGTTGACCATGGCCAGCAGCGCGCGGCGGCGGATCTGCTCCGGGCTCAGCGGCTGGCGCGTGAGGCTGCGCTCGGCACTGGCCTGCTCGATGATGGCGCGCACCGTCGCGTCGGTCGCACGCTGCGGCTTGCCGTCCGGATAGGCGTAATAGCCGGCGCCGGTCTTGCGCCCGAGCCGGCCCTGCTCGCAGAGCCGGTCCAGGATCGCGACATGGCGCTCGCGCGGGTCGCGCGTCTCGGCCTGGGCCTTGCGCATGCGCCAGGCGATGTCCAGGCCCGACAGGTCGGCGACCGCGAACGGCCCCATCGCGAAGCCCATGCCGGTCAGGGCCTGGTCCACTTCCTCGGGCCAGGCACCGTCCTCGAGCATGAACTCGCACTGCCTGCGGTAGGCGTTGTAGACGCGGTTGCCGATGAAGCCGAAGGCATTGCCACACAGCACCGGCAGCTTCTTGAGCCGGCGCCCGAGCTCCATGCCGGTGGCCAGCACGTCGGGCGCGCTCTGCCCGCCGCGCACCACCTCGAGCAGCTTCATGACGTTGGCCGGGCTGAAGAAATGCAGGCCCAGCAAGTCCCGCGGGCGCGAGGTCACAGCCGCGATGTCGTCGATGTCGAGGTAGGAAGTATTGGTCGCGAGCACGGCACCGGCGCGGGCATGGGCATCGATCTGGCGGAACACGGCCTGCTTGACGGCCAGGTCCTCGAACACGGCCTCGATCACCAGGTCGGCCCGGGCCAGCTCGGCCCAGTCCAGCGTGGTACGCAGGCGGGCCTCGGCGGCGGCGGCGACGGCCGCCTTCATCTTGCCGGCCACGACGCGAGCGCTGTAATGGTCACTGAGGCGCTGGCGGCCACGCTCAAGCGCGGCGCCATCCTGCTCGAGCAGGGTCACGCCCAGGCCGGCATCGAGCGCGCTGATCGCGATGCCGGTGCCCATGGTGCCGGCGCCGATCACGGCGATCTGCTGCAGCGGGCGCGACGGCGTCTGCAGCTCGGCGGGCAGCTTGCTCGCCTCGCGCTCGACCTTGAACTGGTAGCGCAGCGCGCGGGCCTGGGTCGTGGGCACCAGGCCGAGGAACAGCTGGCGCTCGCGCGCCAGGCCCTGCTCGAACGGCAAGGTGGTGGCCGCCACGGCGTCGAGCACGGCGGAATAGGCCGGCTGCAGCCGCTGGCGCGCATTGAGACCGGCCCGGGCCTGCTCGACCTGGGCCGCCACATGCTCGGCATCGAGCAGGCGGTCGCGCGCACGCGGCAGCTGGGCACCCGATGCGACGAGCTGGTGGACGCGCGCGCAGGCGGCGGCCAGCAAATCGCCTGCCACCACCTGGTCGAACAGGCCGCTGTCGGTCAGCTGGCTGGCGCTGCGCGGCTGGCCCGACAGGATCATCTCGAGTCCGGTCGCGACGCCGACCAGACGCGGCAGGCGCTGGGTGCCGCCCGAGCCCGGGATCAGGCCCAGGCTGATCTCGGGCAAGCCGACCCTGGCGCTCTCGAGCGCGACACGGCCGTGGCAGCTCAGGGCCAGCTCGAGCCCACCGCCGAGCGCGACGCCAGCGATCGCGGCGACGACCGGCTTCGGGCAGGATTCGAGCCGGGCCAGCAACTCAGGCAGAATCGGCTCGGCCAGCTGCCTGGGCGTGCCCATCTCGCTGACGTCGGCACCGGCGGAAAAGGCCTTGTCGTTGCCGACCAGCACGATGGCGCGGATGCCGGGGTCGGCCACGGCGGCGGCCAGCGCGTCGGCGATCTGGCTGCGCAGCGCGTGGCTCAGGCTGTTGACTGGGGAATGATCGAGGGTGATGACGGCGATGTCGTGCTGGCGTTGAAAGGTTGTCACGGTCGGGCCTGCGTAAATGGAATCGGAAGAGCGTGGCATCCCAGAAAGTCCGGGGAACGGTAGAATTATGTCAATAAGTTGATATATTTTCCATGGGAATCATCCCAGGGAATACCCTGATCAAAATCCGAAAAATACAATCTTCTCATGGTTAATCAACGCCATTCCTTGGAAGCCGCGCGCCATGAACTGGCCAACCGGCTGTTCTTCAAGCTCTATCAATGTGCCAATCTATTGCACAAGACAGGAACCAAGGCCGTCGAGAGCGAGGGCTTGACCACGCAGCAATGGGCGATTCTGGGTGCCTTGTCACGGCCCGAGGCCAGCGCGGGCATGAACATGGGCGACCTGGCCCGCTACCTGATGGTGAGCCGGCAGAACCTGTCGGGCGTGCTGGGACGGATGGAACGCGATGGCCGGATCGAGGTCGTGCAGGACACGCGCGACCGCCGCTCGCGGCTGATCCGGATCACCGATGCGGGCTGGGTGGTCTGGCGCGACCAGGCCAAGCCCAAGATCAACGCCTATTACGAGGCCGCGCTGGAGGGCTTTTCCTTCAGCGATCTGACCCATACCTCGCATTACCTGCTCAAGCTGCTCGACAACATGGAGCGGCTCGACCACGGCAGCGAGGCGCCGGAACCGGATCACATCTTGCAAAGCGGCGAGGCGGCCAGCACGATGGAGGCGGGATAGGTCTGCTCGATCACCTGACGCAGCGCGCCGTCGACCATCCTGACACGGCCGACATAGTTCGGCAGCAGCAGCTGGTTGTCGGCCGCGCGCAGCTGGGCCTTGCCGTAGAGGGTGTCGATCATCTGGCCACGCAGCGCCTGGGTCACCTCGTCGGGCCTGACGCTCCTGGACAGCTTCACGCCCTCGAACATCACCTGCATGCCGTTGTAGGCCTGGCCCTCGACATCGGTCGGCAGGCGGTTGAACCTGGCCTTGAAGGACTTGACGAAGTCCTTGTTGCGCGGGGTGTCGAGCTCGGGCGAATAGCCCAGGTTGCCTGGCACGCCCTCGAGCGCCTTGCCGGTGGCATGGAGCACGAAGTTGGAGATCATCGCGTGGCCGATGATCGGCGTGGCGGGAATCAGCTTGAGTTCCTGTGCCTGCCTGAGGAAGGCGATCTGGTCGCGGCCGATCTCGGCGACCCAGATCGCATCGACCTTGGCCTCCTTGAGCTGGGCGATGTAGGGCGCGAAATCCTTGCTGCCGATCGGCACGTAGAGCGACAGCGACACCTTGCGGCCCTGCGACTCGACCGCCTTCTTGAACGACTCGGCCGAGTCACGGCCCCAGACATAGTCGGCCGCCAGGGTCGCGAAGTGGTTGCCCTTGATGCTCTTGGCCCACTCGTTGATCATGGCGATGTCCATCGCGTCGGAGTGGTTGGTGCGGATGCTGCGCGCATTGCAGCTGTCGCCAGTCAGCAGGTCGGACTTGGAGGCCTGCACGAAATAGGCCGCATCCCAACGCTCGAGGTTCTGCGCGATCGCCAGCGAGATCGAGGACGGTATCGCGCCGATCAGCAGCTTGTGCCCATCACGCGCGAGCTTCTCGGCCACGCGGCGGCCGCTGTCGGGAGTGCTCTCGTCGTCGCCCTCGGCAAGCTCGACCTTGCGGCCGTCGATGCCGCCCCTGGCGTTGGCCTCCTCGACCGCGAACCGGACCGCGCGGATCACCTCCTCGCCCTGCTCGGCGAAGACGCCGGACTTGGACGAAACGAGGCCGACCTTGACCGGCTCCTTGCCCTGGGCCAGGGCGGCCAGGGGCAGGGCGGTAGCAAGCGCGGCCATCAGGGCTGAGGCAGCCAGCGCGCGGCGGTTCAGCGTGAACATGGGGGTCATTCGGAGTCTCCTTCGGTTTGTCGTTGGGCAGCCGGCGTGCCCGGGCGGGCCGGCGCCGGCCAGGGGGTCACACCATCACATGCCGGTGCAGGGCATCCAGGTCGTCGGG
>JBDLVJ010000023.1:0-2613 GCA_039804875.1 Pseudomonadota bacterium
GGCGGTGGCGAACAGCAGCTTCTGGATCAGCTTCTTGGCCTTGTCGTTGGCGCTGGCGCCGTAGTTGCGGGTCTCGGCGATCTCGACCGCGGCCGGGATCACGCTGCCGCGCAGCTGCTCGACGCGCCGCATGACGGCGTTGGCGACGTCGATCGCGTTCTCGCCCGGCTTCTTGGTCACGGCCAGCGTCACGGCCGGGAACTCGCCGCCGCCCTGGCGCTGGCTCAGTCCATGCCAGACATGGCGGGCCGGCGGCAACGGGCCTTCACTGACCTCGGCCACGTCGCGCAGGAACACCGGCTTGCCGGCGCGCACGCCGACCATCAGCTCGGCGACCTCGTCGGCGCTCGACAGCCAGGGGCCGGCCTCGAGGCTGACGCTCCGGTTGCCGGCCAGCAGCTCGCCCAGCGGCAGGCCCATGTTGGCCGACTGCAGGCTCTGACGCAGATCCTGCACCGTCACGCCCGAACCCGCCATGCGGTCCGGATCGATCTGCACCCGCACCGCGCGGCCGGGGCCGCCCAGCGTGGTCACGTCCTGGGTGCCCGGCACGCGCTTGAGGTCGGCCTCGATGCTGTGCGCGACGCGCTCGAGCTCGTAGGCGCCAGCATCCAACTCGCGACTGAACAAGGTCAGCGTGACGATCGGCACATCGTCGATGCCCTTGGGCTTGACCAGCGGCTCCAGCACGCCGAGCCCCGGCGGCAGCCAGTCGCTGTGGTCGCGCAGCGTGTCGTGCAGGCGCACCAGCGCCTCCGAGCGCGGCACGCCGACCTTGAACTGCACGGTCAGCACCGCCAGCCCGGGGCGCGACACCGACATCACATGCTCGAGGCCCGCGATGCGCGACAGCACCTGCTCGGCCGGAATCGCGACCATCTGCTCGACCTCGCGCACCGAGGCGCCGGGAAACGGCACCAGCACATTGGCCATGGTGACGTTGATCTGCGGCTCCTCCTCGCGCGGCGTCACCAGCACGGCAAAGAGGCCCAGCAGCAGCGCGACCAGCGCCAGCAGCGGGGTGATCTGCGCGCGCTGGAACAGCGCGGCGATCCGACCCGAGGGACCCAGGGACTTGGCGAAATTCATGCGGCTTTCCTTCAGCGTACGACAGCGGCGGCGGCCTGCGGATCGGCGGCGACCTGGTCACCCGGGCGCAGGCCGGTCAGGACCTCGACCTGATCACCCGCGACGCGGCCGAGCCGGACCTGGCGCAGGCTGGGCTTGCCCTGCGCATCGACCACATAGGCCCCGGTCATCTCGGCGCGGCGCACGATGGCGCCGACGGGCAGGAACAGGCGCTGCGGCCCGGCCTTGGCGCCGCCACCAGCCGGCAGCCAGACGCGGGCGAACAGCCCCGGCATGACGGCCGGGCTGGCTGCACCCATGGTGCCCGCTACACCAGCTGCACCGGCGGGCGGCAAGGCGAGCCGGATTTGCGCGGTATGGCTGGCCGCATCGACCGTGGGCAGCAGCTCGACCGCTGCCGGCTGCAGGCGCGCGGCCGGCCCGGCCATGCCGCTGATCTCATAGCGCACCTGCTCCAGCCTGGCGCTCAAGTCGCCCAGCAGCGCCTGCGGCACCGCCGCGGTCACGCGCAGCGCGGACGGATCGTGCAGCGTCAGCAACGGGCGGCCCGGCAGTGCCATGTCGCCCAGCGTGACGACGACCTCGCTCACGATGCCGGCATAAGGCGCCTTGAGCAGGAAGAAGCCCGATTGCGCCTGCGCGACCCGGGTCTGCGCCTGCAACGCGTTGACCTGGGCCTGGGCCGCTTCCCACTGTGCCTGACTGCGCTCGAGCGCAGCCAGGCTGATGTACTGCTTCTGGTGCAGCTGCCTTTGGCGCGCCAGCTCACTGGCGGCCACCTTGAGCTGGGCCAGCGCCGCCTCGACCTGGGACGCGCTGGCCGTCACGCCCTGCCGGGCCGCGCTCGCGTCGATGCGCAGCAACTCCTGGCCGGCCCTGACCCGATCGCCCACCTTGACCTGCAGCGCCACGATGGCGCCGGCGACCTGGGTCGACAGCCGGGTCTGGCGCACCGCCTCGACCACGCCGTCCAGGCTGGTCTCGCTCGACTGGCCCGCCGCGCCGCGCGGCTCCACCGTGGCCAGCGCCCCGCCCTCGGCGGCCGACGCCACGCCGATCATGGACAGGGCCGCGAGCGCTGCCAGGGTCAACCGATATAAGCGTTTCATCTTGCGTTCCTCATGCCTCTGCAGCCAGTTGCTTATTTAACTGATTAATTAATGATGCAATGTTACAATAAAAACATGCCCAGCCAAGAAATTTCACGCCCCCTCGATCAGGGCCTGTCCACGTCCCCGGACTGCCCGGCGATGGAACACATGCCGATCGAGGCCATGGTGGAAATCGCCGCCTACTTCCAGGTGCTGGCCGAGCCGACCCGGCTGCAGATCCTCAATCTGCTGCGCAGTGGCGAACGCAACGTGAGCGAACTGGCGCAGCTGTGCGGCTTCACGACCGCCAACATCTCGCGCCATCTGACTATGATGAGCAAGCATGGCCTAGTCAAGCGCGAGGGACGCGGTACCAGCGTGTTCTACCGCATCGCCGACCCGACCATCTACGCCCTGTGCGACCTGGTCTGTG
>JBDLVJ010000024.1:0-7710 GCA_039804875.1 Pseudomonadota bacterium
AGGATGATGGTCAGCATGCCGCGCTCGGGCCAGCCCAGCAGGTTCTGCGCGCCGACCATCAGCAGCAGCAGCGACAGGCCGATCACGACCTCGGGCATCACCAGCGGCGCGTTGACCATGCCCGAGAACAGCGTGCGGCCGAAGAAGCGCCGATAGCGCACCAGCACGAAGGCGGCGAAGGTGCCCAGGGTGGCCGACAGCAGCCCCGTCACGGCCGCCACCTTGAGCGAGAGGAAGAAGCCCTCGACGATCTTGCTGTCGCGCGTCAGCGCCTCGTACCAGCGCAGCGAGAAGCCCGTGAAACGGGCATCCTGGCGCGTGCTGTTGAACGAGAACACCACCATGAACAGCAGCGGCAGGTAGAGGAAGGCGTAGACCAGCGACAGCCAGGCCTTGCCGAGGTGCTTTTCAAGGAATTTCATCGCCGAGACTCCCGCTCAGTGCCGGCCGTCGGCCTGCTGGCCATGGCGTCGGTAGTACAGGGCCAGCGGCACCACGATGGCCGCGATCATCACCACCGCCAGCGCCGAGGCACGCGGCCAGTTGTTGGCGGTGAACATCTCGTCCCAGACCACGCGGCCGATCATCAGGTTCTCCGGTCCGCCGAGCAGCGACGGGATCACGAACTCGCCCAGCGCGGGGATGAAGACCAGCATGAAGCCCGCGATGATGCCGGCGCGCGACAGCGGCACCGTGACCAGCCAGAACGCCTTCCAGGGCGTGGCGCCGAGGTCGTAGGCGGCTTCCAGCAGGCCGTAGTCGAGCTTGACCAGGTTGGCGTAGAGCGGCAGCACCATGAAGGGCAGGTAGACATAGGTCATGCCGACCAGCATCGAGACATCGGTGTAGAGCATCTGGAGCGGCTCGGCAATCAGCCCGAGCGCCAGCAGCAGCTGGTTCAGCAGCCCCTGGTCGGCCAGGATGCCCTTCCAGGCATAGACCCGCAGCAGGAAGCTGGTCCAGAACGGCAGCATCACCATCATCAGCAGCGCCGGACGGACATGGGCGTCGGCGCGCGCCAGGAAATAGGCAAACGGGTAGCCGATCGCCAGGCAGAGCGTCGCGGTCGCGAACGCGTACTTGAGCGAGCGGCCATAGGCCTCGAGGTAGATCGTGTCGAACAGCGCCCCGCCCTCGGCGCGGAAGATCGAGCTGTAGTTCTCGTACTTGAGGTTGAGCACCCCGCTCGCGCTGTCCCACAACGGCTTGAACGGGTGGATGTCGTTGCCCATGTCGACGAAGCTGATGTAGGCCAGGATCAGGAAGGGCAGGAAGAAGAACACGGCCAGCCAGGTGAAGGGCAGGCCGATCACGAACTCGCGCCCGAGCAGACGGAAGAAGCGGTTCATCGCCAGCCCCCTCAGTCGCGCAGCGCGACGCCGTCGGTGTCGTCCCACCAGAAGAAGACCTCGTCCTCCCAGGTGATGTCGAGCAGGTCGTGGCGCGAGCCGTTGGGCTCGGTGATCTTGACCCGCGAGCCGTCGGGCGAGCCCAGGATGTAGGTGTTATAGCTGCCGAAGTAGGCGATCTCCCGGACCCGGCCCTGGAACAGGTTGCGGTCCACGCCGGCGGGGCGCCGCTTGGCGATGCTGATCTTCTCCGGGCGCACCGCCAGCGTCACCGGCATGCCGAGCGCGCCGCTGATGCCATGCCCGACCTGCATCTCGCCCAGCGCGGTCGTGACCGCGCAGCGGTCGGCCTCGTCGAGGCTGAGCTTGCCGTCGAACAGGTTGACGTTGCCGATGAAGTCGGCCACGAAGCGGCTGGCGGGAAACTCGTAGACCTCCTTCGGGCTGCCGACCTGCAGCACCCGGCCCTTGCTCATGATCGCGATCCGGTTGGCCATGGTCATGGCCTCCTCCTGGTCATGCGTCACCATGACGCAGGTCACGCCGACGCTCTCGATGATGTTGACCAGTTCGAACTGGGTCTGCTCGCGCAGCTTCTTGTCGAGCGCGCCGAGCGGCTCGTCGAGCAGCAGCAGCTGGGGCCGCTTGGCCAGGCTGCGCGCGAGCGCGACGCGCTGCTGCTGGCCGCCCGAGAGCTGGTGCGGCTTGCGCCTGGCATAGGGGCCGAGCTGCACCAGCTCCAGCATCTCGCCGACACGGCGCTTGAGCTCGTCCCTGGGACAGCCCTCGCGCCTGAGACCAAAGGCCACGTTCTCCCAGATGTCCAGATGCGGAAACAGCGCGTAGTTCTGGAACATCATGTTGATCGGCCGCTCGTAGGGCGGCAGGCCGGCGACATCCTGGCCCCCGAGCAGGATGCGGCCCGAGCTCGGCGTCTCGAAGCCGGCCAGCATGCGCAGCAGGGTCGACTTGCCACAGCCCGAACTGCCCAGCAAGGCAAAGATCTCGCCCTGGCGGATCGACAGGTTGACCTCGTCGACCGCGACCGCCTCGTCGAAGCGCTTGACCAGGTCCTCGGTGACCAGATAGCCCTCTTGCACGTCTGCCATGATGGCCCTCGGAATCGCAAACTTGCTCTGTCAAAAAAAAGGGCTGTTTGCGCCAAACAGCCCTGCTTCACCGGACCAGCCGGCCTGTCACTTGCCTTGCTTGAAGGCGTTGTAGGCGTTGGCCATCGCTTCGCGTGCCTCGTTGCTGAAGCTGCTCGGCGGCACCATCTTGGCCAGGTAAGCCGACTCGACAAAGATGGTCTTGTTGCCAGCGATCGCCGGATCGACCTTGTCGATGGCGGCCTTGTTGCCGGTGTTGTAGTTCATCTCGTTGGCCATCTTGGCCGCGTTCTCGGGGCGCAGGTAGAACTCGATGAACTTGTGCGCGTTGTCCGGGTGCTTGGCGTCCTTGGTTAGCGCGATGGTATCGAAGAAGCTCAGGGCGCCACCGCTCGGCAGCAGGGCCTCGATGACGTCCTTGGAGCCGTTCTCCTTGGCGCGCCCGGCGGCGATGTTGATGTCGCCGGCCCAGCCGACCACCGCGCAGGCCTTGCCACCGGCCACGTCGTCGATCATGGTCGCGCTGAACAGGCGGATGTCCTTGCGCACCTTGGCCAGCATCGCGGTCGCTGCCTTGTAGTCCTCGGGATCGTTCGAGTAGGCATCCTTGCCGATGTAGTGCAGCGCGGCCGGCAGGATTTCGGTGGGCGAATCGAGATAGGCGATGCCGCAGGACTTGAGCTTGGCGGTGTACTCGGGCTTGAACACCAGGTCCCAGGCGTTCTCGGGCATCGGGGTCTTGCCCAGCGCCTTCTCGACCTTGGTCTTGTTGATGCCGACGGTGGTGAAGCTCCAGCCCCAGGGCACCAGATGCCGGTTGCCCGGATCGGCCTTGTCGAGGATCTTCATGACATCCGGGTCGAGATTGCCGAGGTTGGCGATCTTGGACTTGTCGAGCGGTTGCAGCAGGCCACCCTCGATCTGCGGCTTGGCGAACACCGCACCCGGCACCACGATGTCGTAGCCGGTGTTGCCGGCGACCAGCTTGGCATGCAGTGCCTCGTTGGTCTCGAAGGTGTCGTAGTTGACCTTGATGCCGGTTTCCTGCTCGAAGGCGGCGATCATGCCCTCGGGGATGTAGTCCGGCCAGTTGTAGATGTTGAGGACCTTCTCCTCGGTCGCGACCGGAGCTGCCGCAGGAGCCTGCACGACGGGTGCCTCCTCCTTCTTGCCGCAAGCCGCCAGAGCGGCGACCGCGACGGCTGCCAACAACACAACACGTTTTTGCACCATTTTTCCTGCTCCATGTGATCGATGGTCTGGACCATGGTCAGACCGGCAAGGCCTTGCATTTCCCGTGCCAGGCATCTCGGCGCATTGTAGTCAAAGGTATGGTCAGAATCCGGCTTTTTCTCCGGTTCTCCTGGGGCATGCCACTCGATTCTGTCTGCAGTTTTGGGGTAGCTCTTGTCAGATTCATTTCCAGAAAAGTTGTCCTCTATCTTCTTCTATATCTTCTTTATATATATAGTAGTAGTAGTAGAGGGAATGACAAATCTGTGTACAAGTAGGTTTTGTTTATGTAAATCAAAAACTTATGTTGTTCATAAGTCCGTGAACAAGCTGAGGATTGTGGACAGGTTTAGGTATAACAACTTTCTTAAAATCCAATCTCCTGTGGATAACCTGGTAGTTATCCTAATTTAATCCACAGACTTGTTAGACCCCCGCTGCTTTCACTTGATCAAAAAACAAGCACCTAAAAAGGTGCTTGTTAATCAATTACTTGAATAAGTTATCAACAGTTTTTCCACATGCTTGTCAAGGGATGGCGAAAAACCCGCTACTTTTCCTCAAGCGCCGACCGCGACGCCGCGCTCGCGCAGGTCGGCCAGCGTGCGATCAAGCGCCTGCCGGATCAGCGCGATCATCTGGTCGATCTGCGCCCGGTCCATGATCAGCGGCGGCGCGATGATCATGCGGTCGCCGACCGCGCGCATGACCAGGCCGTGGTTGAAGCAGTGGTTGCGGCACAGCATGCCGACGCCGAGCTCGGGCGCGAACGGCTGGCGGCTGGCCTTGTCCTGCACCAGCGCCAGGCCGGCGACGAAGCCGCAGCTCTCGGCGATGCCGACCAGCGGGTGCTCGGCCATTTCGCCGAAGCGCTGCGCCAGGTAGGGCCCGGTGTCATTGCGGACCCGGCCCGGCAGGTCCTCGCGCTCCAGGATGTCGAGGTTGGCCAGCGCCACCGCGCAGGCCACCGGATGACCGCTGTAGGTATAGCCGTGGGTGAACTCGCCGCCCTTCTCGACCATCACCCGCGCGATGCGCTCGTTGATCAGCGTGCCGCCGAGCGGCTGGTAACCGCTGGTGACGCCCTTGGCGAAGGTCACGAGGTCGGGCCGGATGCCGAACTTCTCGTAGCCGAACCAGTGGCCCAGGCGGCCGAAGCCGCAGATCACCTCGTCGGCGATCAGCAGGATGCCGTACTGGTCGACGATGCGCTGCACCTCGGGCCAGTAGCTGTCGGGCGGGATGATCACGCCGCCGGCGCCCTGCACCGGCTCGGCGATGAAGGCGCCGACCCGCTCCGGGCCGACCTCGAGGATCTTCTGCTCCAGCCAGCGCGCCGCGCGCAGGCCGAAATCGTCCCGGCTCTCGCCCGGTTCGGCCAGGCCGTACCAGTAGGGCTGCTGGATATGGGTGATGTCGGGCAGCGGCAGGTCGCCCTGCGCGTGCATGCCGCTCATGCCGCCGAGCGAGGCACCGGCCATCGTGCTGCCGTGGTAGGCATTGATGCGGCTGATGATGACCTTGCGCCTGGGCTGGCCCATCAGGTCCCAGTAGCGCCGCACCAGTCGCACATTGGTGTCGTTGCTCTCGCTGCCGCTGCTCGAGAAGAACACATGGCTGAAGGGTCGTCCGCCGACTGGTGGCGCCAGGGCGCTCAGGCGCGTGGCCAGCCGCACCGCCGGTTCGGTCGTGGTCTGGAAGAAGCTGTTGTAGTAGGGCAGCTCCAGCATCTGGCGGTAGGCGGCCTCGGCCAGCTCGCGCCGGCCGTAGCCGGCGTTGACGCACCAGAGTCCGCTCATCGCGTCGAGGATCTGGTGCCCCTCGCTGTCCCAGACATGGATGCCGTCGGCGCGCGTGATGATGCGCGCGCCCTTGGCCGCCAGGCCCTGGTGGTCGGTGAAGGGGTGCAGGAAATGCGCGCTGTCGAGCGCCTGCAGTTCGACGGTCAAGGGCTGTCTGGATGGGGTTTGCTTAGTCATGGTCGGGTCTCCTGAAATCAGACATGCAGCAGCAGGTGCTCGCGTTCCCAGGGCGAGATCACCTTCATGAATTCCTCGAATTCGAGCTCCTTGACCTCGGTGTAGACCGTGATGAAGCCCTCGCCCAGCACCTCGTGCAGGTCGGTCTCGCGCCGCAGCCAGTCGAGTGCCTCGCCCAGGCTGCGCGGCAGCGTGTAGGGCGCCAGGTAGGCGTCGCCACGCATCTCGGGCTTGGGGCGGATCTTGTTCTTGAGCCCGAGGTAGCCGCAGGCCAGCGTCATCGCCAGCGCGACATAGGGGTTGGCGTCGGCGCCGATCACGCGGTTCTCGACCCGGCGCGCCTGCGGGCCCGAGATCGGCGAGCGTATGCCCACGGTCCGGTTGTCGTAGCCCCATTCGATGTTGATCGGTGCCGCCGTGTGGCGCGCCAGGCGGCGGTAGCTGTTGACATAGGGTGCTACCAGCGCCATCGCGGCCGGGATGTAGCGCTGCAGCCCGCCGATGAAATGGAAGAACTCGTCCGAGGGCGAGCCGTCCGGCTTGCTGAAGATGTTGCGGCCGGACTCCTGGTCGACCAGGCTCTGATGGATGTGCATCGCGCTGCCGGGCTCGCCCGCGATCGGCTTGGCCATGAAGGTCGCGTACATGTCGTGGCGCAGCGCGGCCTCGCGCACGGTGCGCTTGAACATGAACACCTCGTCGGCGAGGTTGAGCGGATCGCCGTGGAAGAAGTTGATCTCCATCTGGCCGGCACCGACCTCGTGGATCAGGGTGTCGACGTTGAGCTCCATCTTGCCGCAGTAGTCGTAGATGTCCTCGAACAGCGGGTCGAACTCGTTGACCGCGTCGATGCTGTAGGCCTGGCGCGAGGTTTCGGCCCGGCCGCTGCGCCCGACTGGCGCCTTGAGCGGCATGTTGGAGTCGGTGTTGCGCGCGGTCAGGTAGAACTCGAGCTCGGGCGCCACCACCGGGCTCAGGCCCATCTTTTCATAGAGGCCGCAGACATGGCGCAGCACGCTGCGCGGCGCGTAGGGAATCAGCTTGCCGTCATGGTCGAAGCAGTCGTGGATCACCTGGGCGGTCGGGTCGCTGGCCCAGGGCACGATCCGCACCGTCGAGGGGTCGGGGCGCAGCTGCATGTCGTGGTCGGTCGGCGCGATCACGTCGTAATAGGGCCCGCTGGGCGGGAATTCGCCGGTCACGCCCATCGCGACGATGCCCTGCGGCAGCCGCATGCCGCGGTCCTCGGTGAACTTCTCGCGCGGCAGGATCTTGCCGCGCGCCACCCCGGTCAGATCGGGCACCAGGCACTCGATTTCGGTCACGCGGCGCTGGTTCAGCCAATGCTCGAGGTCGTTGTAGCTCTGCGGCGCGTTCTTGCGGTTGTTCATATCTGCCTCTGTTGGATGGTTCTGCTGCCGGACAGGCGCTCGGCCTGGCGCTGGCGCGCGGCCGCGCCGAAAGCCGACAGGATGGCGGCGTAGAACGGGTGTTCGGCGCAGCGCCATTCGGGATGCCACTGCACCGCGCAGGCAAAGCTGCGCGTGCCCTCGAGCTCGAACGCCTCGACCAGGCCGTCGGGCGCATGCGCGGTGGCGCGCAAGCCGGGTGCGAGCCGGTCCACGCCCTGGCCGTGCAGCGAATTGACCCGCGCGACCGGCCCGCCAGCCCAGCGCGCCATCGCGCTGCCGGGCGCGAGCCGGATCTCGTGGCTGGGGGCGTATTCCTGCTCCGGCGTGTTGCCAACCTCGCGGTGGTCCATCAGCCCCGGCACGCCATGCACGGTCTGGTGCAGGCTGCCGCCGAGCGCGACGTTGATCTCCTGGAAGCCGCGGCAGATGCCCAGCAGCGGCACGCCCTGCTCGACACAGCTGCGCACCAGCGCCAAGGTGAGCGCGTCGCGCGCCGGGTCGAGCGGCAGCAAGGGGTCGTGGACCTGCTGGTCGAAATGCGAGGGGTGGACGTTGGACGGGGAGCCGGTCAGCAGCACGCCATCGACCAGACCCAGCAGGCCGGGCAGATCGGCGGCACCGGCGAGCG
>JBDLVJ010000025.1:0-2930 GCA_039804875.1 Pseudomonadota bacterium
CGATGACCGAGCCGGGCTTCATGCGCGCGACCATGGCCTCGGTGATCAGCACCGGGGCGGCCCGGCCCGGGATCAGCGCGGTCGAGATCACGATGTCGGCCTGCGCCACGCGCTTGGCGACCTCGACCTGCTGGCGCGCCAGCCAGCTCGGCGGCATCGGGCGCGCGTAGCCGCCCACCCCCTCGGCCGCCTCGCGCTCCTCGGGCGTCTCGTAGGGCACGTCGATGAACTTGGCGCCGAGCGACTCGACCTGCTCCTTGACCGCCGGGCGCACATCCGAGGCCTCGATCACCGCGCCCAGGCGCTTGGCCGTCGCGATCGCCTGCAGCCCGGCCACGCCCACGCCGAGCACCACGACGCGCGCGGCCTTGATCGTGCCGGCCGCGGTCATGAGCATCGGGAACAGGCGCCCGTACTGGTTGGCCGCCAGCAGCACGGCCTTGTAGCCCGCGATGTTGGCCTGCGAGGACAGCACGTCCAGGCTCTGGGCGCGCGTGGTGCGCGGCGCGGCTTCCCTGGGCAGCACGAGCTTGAGGAAGTCGAGCAGGTTGCGCGCGTACAGGCTCGAACTGTCAGCCGCCACCAGCGCCGGCAGATTGGTCTCGCCGATCAGGTGCACGCCGTGACGGGTCACGGTCCGGTCGGCCTCGGTCAGCGGGCAGTTGCCGCCCGGTGCACCGTGCGGGCCCAGCGGCCCCTTGCCGGCGGCCAGATCGACGATCACCGAGCCCGGCTTCATGCTCCGGACCATGGCCTCGGAGATCAGCACCGGCGCGGCCCGGCCCGGGATCAGCGCGGTCGAGATCACGATGTCGGCCTGCGCCACGCGCTTGGCGACCTCGGCCTGCTGGCGCGCCAGCCAGGACGCCGGCATCGGGCGCGCGTAGCCGCCCACGCCCTCGGCGGCCTCCTTCTCCTCGGCGGTATCAAAGGGCACGTCGATGAACTTGGCGCCCAGGCTTTCGACCTGCTCCTTGACCGAGGGCCGCACGTCGGAGGCCTCGATCACGGCCCCCAGCCGCTTGGCGGTCGCGATCGCCTGCAGACCGGCCACGCCCACGCCGAGCACCACGACGCGCGCGGCCTTGATGGTGCCGGCGGCGGTCATCAGCATCGGGAACAGGCGGCCGTACTGGTTGGCCGCCAGCAGCACGGCCTTGTAGCCGGCGATGTTGGCCTGCGAGGACAGCACGTCCAGGCTCTGGGCCCGGGTGGTGCGCGGCGCGGCCTCGAGCGCGAAGCTGGTCAGGCCGGCGGCGGCGATGCGGCTCAACCCCTCGGCATCGAACGGATTCAGCATGCCGACCAGCGCGGTGCCGGGCTTCATATGAAGCAGTTCGGCGTCGGATGGCGCGCGCACCTTGAGCACCAGCCCGGCGCCGAAGGCGTCCGTGGCGTCGACGATCTCGGCGCCGGCGGCCTGATAGGCCGCGTCGGTCGCGCTGGCGGCCAGACCGGCGCCGGCCTGCACCCGCACCCGGTGGCCTTGCGCCACCAACTTCTTCGCCGTCTCGGGCGTCACCGCGACCCGGGTTTCGCCCGCTGTCGTTTCGGCGGGTACTCCTATCAGCATGCTTGTCTCCTGTTGTCTTGTGGGGGGCGAAAGCGCCGTTCCTGCCGTCAGGGCGCTACCAGCGTGAGCCCTTGCGAGCGGAACATCGCCAGCAGCTCGCCCTTGTCGCGCAGGCGCTGCAGGGCGGTTTCGAGGGCGGTCGCCAGCGCGCGATGGCTGGACTTGACGGCCATGCCCAGCGGCCAGCCGTTGTCGTTGAGTCCCGGCAGTCCCAGCTGGCTCAGGCCGAAGCGGGCCGCATCGGCCTGACGCTGGAACAGGGCGGTCTCGGCCTGCGCGCGCGTGACATAGGCCGCCGCGACCTCGCCCTGCAGCACCGCGTCGGCCGCCCGCACGCCGCTGTTGAAGATCCGCACCTGATCGCGCAGGCGGCCGTTGCGGTAGCCCAGCAGCGTGCTGGCGGCTCCGCTGCCCTGTTCCGCGCCCAGCGGCAGGCTGGCCAGGTCGTCGCCGCTGCGTACCTCGGGCAGGCGTTGGCGGTCGTGCAGCACCACCAGCGTCTCGCGCGCATAGGGCCCGAACAGCAGCACCTGGGGGTTCTGGCGCATCAGGAACTTGTCGGCCGGCACATGCAGCATCACATCGGCCGGGCCGTAGCCCAGGTAATGCCCGCGCCAGACCATGTTGCGCAGGTCGTCGTTCATGTTCTCGCCGGCATCGAACGGCAGCAGCTGCAGCCCCAGGCCCATCTCGCGCGCCAGGCCGCGCGCCAGCGCCACGTCCACGCCGCCGAGGGCCTCGCCCTTGCCGTCGGAATAGGGCCCGTTGTCCTTGTAGACCGCGACCTTGAGCACGCCAGCGGCGCGCACCTTGTCAAGGTCCTCGAGTTCCTGCGCGCGCAGCGCCATGGCGGGCAGGGCGAGCGCGAGCGCGCCGGCGCGCAGCAGCCGTCGCCGTCCGGGGTTGGAGAGAAGATCAGACATCGATGGGCTCCTGTTCAGTGGTTCAATTCGCGCGGCGGGTTTCCAGGTAAGTCCTGACCGTCCAGATCGCTTCCTGCGACAGCGTACCCTCAAATGGCGGCATGTAAACCCGGCCATCGCGGGCCCGGCCCCTGCGCACGGTGGCGATGAAGAAGTCGTCCATCTCGCGGTAGCAGGCGTTCTTCTTGTCGGCGTCGGCCAGGTCGTTGCAGTCGCCGTCGAACTTGCGCAGGTCGGGCGCGATGCCGCCCGAGATGGCTTCGAGCCCATGGCAGCGCGCGCAGTTCTGGTTGTAGGCCGAGGTGCCGATGCGCAGCGCCTCCTTGTGCGCCGGGCCGGTGCTGTAGGGGTTGGCGTCGAGCCACTTGGCGCCCAGCTGGGGCAGGGTGCTGGTGTCCACCGATTGCGGCACCACATCGCCATGGGCCAAGGCG
>JBDLVJ010000026.1:0-5747 GCA_039804875.1 Pseudomonadota bacterium
GACGGCCGTCGCGTCGATGCTGGATGATTTCGGCACCGCCCCCGATGCCGATCCGGTGCCGGAGTCGAGGGAGATTGATCGGCGTTCCGGTCAGTCCGATCGGCGGGACGCCACCGAGGAGCGGCGCAGCGAAGCCCAACCCGCCCATGATGCACAGCCCCAGCTGTCCGTCAAGGAGGAGAGCCTGCGGGTGCGCGCCGACAAGCTCGATGCCCTGCTCGAGGTGGCGGGCGAGTCGGTGCAGGCGGCCAATCAGGCCGGTGCGCTGTTCGAAAAGCTCATGCTCTTCAAGCAGGAAGACGAGGCGATGCTGCTGATGTCGGCCCTGGCCGAGACCCTGCAGCGCGCGGCGCGCTACACCTCGGAGCTGCAGCGCGCCACGCTGGCGACCCGCATGCAGCCGGTCGGGCGCCTGTTCCAGCGCTTTCCACGCCTGGTGCGCGAACTCGCGCGCGACCTCGGCAAGCAGGTCGAACTGGTCATCGAGGGGGCCGAGACCGAGGTCGACCGCATCGTGGTCGACAGCCTCTACGACCCGCTGGTGCACATGCTGCGCAACTCGCTCGATCACGGCGTCGAGTCGGTCGAGCGGCGACAGGCAGCCGGTAAGCCGGACAAGGCACGGATTTCGCTGCGTGCCTGGCAGGAGGCCGGCAACGTCGTGATCGAGGTCGCCGACGATGGCGCCGGCATGGACGCCGATCGCCTGCGCAACAAGGCGGTGGCCCTGGGACTGATCGGTGCCAATACGGCCACCAGCGACGAGGATGCGCTGCAACTGGCCTTCCTGCCCGGATTGTCGACCAAGGCCCAGGCTTCCAGCGTGTCGGGGCGTGGCGTCGGCATGGACGTGGTCAAGACCACGGTCGAGAAGCATCGCGGCACGATCCACATCAAGTCGACCCTGGGTCAGGGCACCTGTTTCTCGATCCGGCTGCCGATCGAACTGTCCATCGTACCGACCATCCTGGTGAGCGCTGGCGAGGTGCTGGTCGGCATGCCGATGTCGGCGGTGGAGCGCGTGATCGAGCTGCCCGACGAGCTCATGAGCGTGAGCGGACAGCCGGTGTTTCGTGACCAGGGTCGCACCCTGCCGGTGCGTTCGCTGGCCACCGTGCTGGGTTACGAGGCGCGCGAGGAGCGACTCGGCATCGTGGTGCCGGGTCCCAGGCCTTATATCCTCGGGGTGTGCGTGGTCGAGGGCACGGCTGATCTGGTGATCAAGCCGTTGACGGCCATGGCCGCGCGCGGCATTGCCGGCACGGCCCGCTCGGCCGAGGGCAGTCTGGTGCTGATCCTGGATGTGGCCTTCTTGCTCGCAGGTGGCCGGTGAGCCGGCTTGTCGATACGTGTCTGACGATTTTTGAATGGATGGAGAACCAATAATGCTTCGAAGCGAAAAAAACGACGCGGCGATCACCAACTGGGGCCGTGGCAACACCACCGATGGACCCCGGCAGGAGTTCCTGGCCTTCACCCTGGGCCAGGAGGAGTACGGCATCGACATCCTGAAGGTGCAGGAGATTCGCGGCTACGAGGCCGTCACGCGCATCGCCAACGTGCCTGAATTCATCAAGGGCGTGGTGAACCTGCGCGGCATCATCGTGCCGATCATCGACATGCGCATCAAGTTCAATCTGGGTACGCCGACCTACGATCCGCTCACCGTGGTCATCATCCTCAACATCAGCGGCCGCATCGTCGGCATGGTGGTCGATACCGTCTCCGACGTGATCACGCTCAAGTCCGAGGAGATCAAGCCGCCGCCGGAGATGGGGGCGGCCTTCGGCACCGATTATCTGGTCGGCATCGGCACCCAGGACGAGCGCATGCTGATCCTGATCGACATCGACAAGCTGATGTCGAGCGCCGAGATGGGTCTGATCGACGCGGTCGTGGCCTGAGGCCATCGAGGTCGCATGCCGCCCGCCCATCTGTCCTTTTGCGAGTCATGTCCATGAATTTTTTGAATCACATCAAGGTCAGCCACCGGTTCCTGCTGGCCGGATCGATGTCATTGGTGCTGGCTGCGCTGCCGACCTATTTTTTCCTGGAGGGCGAGCTGTCCGATCTGAGCAAGGTGCACAGCGAGCAGCAGGGTATCGCGCCAGTGCGCGGCCTGCTCGAGATGGGCCGGCTGATGCAGCAGCACCGTGGTCTGTCCAACATGCTGCTGTCGGGCAACGCCCAGGCCGAGACCAAGCTGCAGGAGGTGGAGCGGGCGATCAGCGTCAAGCAGGCCGAGGCCAAGGTCTATATCCAAAGCCAGGCGCGCTCCGATACCCTGGAGCGCTGGCAAAAAAGCAAGGAGAGCTGGGATCTGCTGCGTACCCAGGTCACCAGCAAGCAGATCGATGCGCCCACGAGCTTTGCCGAGCACAGTAGCCAGATCCGCCAGTTGCATCGCAACCTGAGCTTCGTGCTCGACGACTCCGGGCTCGCGCTCGACTCCGTCAGCGAAACCTATCACCTCATCATGGCTTCGGGTGAGGTCTTCTACCTGGCCGAGCTGCAAGCCCGCCTGCGCGGACTGGCCGCAGGCCTGCTCAGCAAGAAGTCGGCCGCGCCCACCGAGATTTCCCAGATCAGCTTGCTGTCCACCGAGATCCGAGGCTCGCGTGAACGCGTGGTCGACATGTTCGAGAAGGCCTATCGCAGCAGCCCCGCGCTCAAGGCACGGATGCAGTCTCATCTGGACGCCGCCCTGGAGTCTTCCAACAAGGCCCTGGCGCTGACCAGCAAGGAAGTGCTGCAGGTCAGCGACCTGAGCTATTCGCCCGATGAATATTTCAAGGCCGTCTCCGAGGCCGTTGATCAGCAGTTCAAGCTGGCTGATCAGGGCGTGATCCTGGTCGAGGAACTGCTCGAGATCCGTTCCAGCGACAGTCTGCGCGCCTTGCTGCTGGTGCTGGCGGCGATGACGGCGACCATGGCCGTGGGCACGGCGATGTCGCTGCTGGGTGGACGTTCCGTGACGCGCCAGCTCGGTGGCGAGCCTGGCGATGTGACGCGCTGGGTCGGCACCATCGCCCAGGGGGATCTGAGCTCGGGCTTCGACGCCCGTGGCGCGGTCGAGGGCAGTGTCGTGCATGCGATGGTCGGCATGCAGGCCGGTCTGCGCCAGATGGTGCAGCAGGTGCGTGGCAGCGCCGGCCAGGTGGTCGATGCCGCCAGCCAGATCGCGGCCGGCAACGGCGACCTGTCGGGTCGCACCGAGCGCCAGGCCAGCGCACTCGAAGAGATCAGTGCCTCGATGGAGGAGCTGCTGGCCACGGTGCGCCAGAACGCCGACAACGCGCGTCAGGCCAACGGCCTGGCCAGTTCGGCCTCCGATGTCGCCACCCGGGGTGGCGCGCAGATGGCCGAGGTGGTCGAGACCATGCGGGCGATCAACAGCTCGGCCAACAAGATCGGCGACATCATCGGCGTGATCGATGGCATCGCCTTCCAGACCAATATCCTGGCGCTGAACGCGGCGGTGGAGGCCGCGCGCGCCGGCGAGCAGGGCCGCGGCTTCGCGGTCGTGGCGACCGAGGTGCGCAGCCTGGCCCAGCGCAGCGCCGTCGCGGCCAAGGAGATCAAGACCCTGATCGCTGACTCGATCTCCAAGGTCGAGCAGGGCAGCTCGCAGGTTGGCCGTACTGGCGACACCATGCACGAGATGGTGACCAGCGTCAAGCGCGTGACCGACATCATGGGCGAGGTCTCGGCCTCGAGCATCGAGCAGACTTCGGGCATCGAGCAGGTCAACTCGGCCATCGTGCAGATGGATGAGGTGACGCAGCAAAACGCCGCCCTGGTCGAGCAGGCCGCCGCCGCCTCCGATTCGCTGCGCGAGCAGGCCACCCAGCTGCGTGAGCTGGTCAGCAGCTTCAAGGTGGGTCAGGAAGCCGAGTTCTCGCCGGTCCAGGAGCCGGTGCACAGGCGCGCCGCCGTCCCGGTGCGCCATCCGGTCACGACTGCCCCGGCCCGACCGATGGCGGCCGTCAAGCCGGCGCCCGCGCCCAGGAAGCCCATCACCACCCTTCCGGCGGTCGGCAACCAGCCCAGCCAGCGTCAGGAGGCGCCCGCCAGCAAGCCCGAGCCCGAACTCAAGCGTCCTGCGCTGGGCAAGACCGCCGCGCCGCAGTCCACCGATGACAAGGGCGCCAAGGCGGCCCCTGCGCCGTTGAGCGACGACGACTGGGAAGAGTTCTGAGCCGGTCATGCGAACGCACAATGACCGGCAGCCGGCCTCGGGCGCCTTGGTGCTCCACGGGGCCGAGGGCAAGGAGTTTCTGTTCACCCAGAGCGACTTCGAGCGCGTACGGCGCCTGATCTACGAGCGTGCCGGCATCTCGCTGGGCAGCGGCAAGCAGGAGATGGTCTACAGCCGTCTGTCGCGTCGCTTGCGCGCGCTTCGCATCGCGTCGTTTGAGGCTTATCTGCGCGCGCTCGAGGCCGAGTCTGACGGCGGCGAATGGGAGCACTTCACCAACGCGCTGACGACCAATCTGACGGCCTTTTTCCGCGAGGCGCATCACTTTCCGGTGCTGGCCGAGCATGCCAAGGCCCAGGGCAGCGGGTCGATCGAGATCTGGTGCTGTGCCAGCTCGACCGGGGAAGAGCCCTATTCGATCGCGATCACGCTCTGCGAGGCCTTTGGCACGCTGACGCCGCCGGTTCGCATCCTGGCGACCGACATCGATACCCAGGTGCTGGCCAAGGCCGAGGCGGGGGTCTATCCGCTCGAGCGCGTCAGCGGTCTGTCGGCCGAGCGGCTCAAGCGCTTTTTTCTGCGCGGCAAGGGGCCGCAAGCGGGTCATGTGCGCCTGCGCCCCGAGCTGCGCCGTCTCATCAGCTTCAAGCCGCTCAATCTGCTCGATGACCGATGGTCGCTCAAGGGACCGTACGATGCGATCTTCTGTCGCAATGTCATGATCTATTTCGACAAACCGACCCAGGGCCAGATCCTGAGCCGCTTCACCCCTCTGCTCAAGCCGTCCGGCTTGTTGTTCGCGGGTCACTCGGAGAACCTGTCCTTCGTCACACGGGACTTCTCTCTGATTGGCAAGACCGTCTACCAGCTCAGTCAGGCCGCACGGCCTTGACGGGCGAGTGAAGAAACAAAAATCAGGCATGAGCAAATCGCAAACCAAGCCGGTGGCCAAGGGCCACTATTTCGACAAGACCTTCAGCTGTCAGGCGGTGAGGGTCCTGCCGGGTGAGTATTTCTACACCGATCAGAGCCTGATGATGACGACCGTGCTGGGCTCCTGCGTCGCGGCCTGCATCCGGGACCGCGTGCGCGGCATCGGTGGCATGAATCATTTCCTGCTGCCCGAAGGCTCGACCGACGCGGACAGCCCGGTTTCCGAGTCGATGCGCTACGGTGCCTACGCGATGGAAGTGCTGATCAACGATCTGCTCAAGGCCGGGGCGCGGCGCGAACATCTGGAGGCCAAGGTCTTTGGCGGCGGCAATGTGCTGCCGGGGATGACCTCGATCAACGTCGGCGCGCGCAATGCCCGCTTCGTGCTGAACTACCTGCAGACCGACAACATCCCGGTGCTGGTGGAGGATCTGCTCGACATCTATCCGCGCAAGGTCTGCTTTTTTCCGCACAGTGGCAAGGTCATGGTGCGCAAGCTCAAGCAGAACCTCGACACCACGGTGGTGACGCGCGAACGCGAGTACCTGCGCAGCCTAGGGACCACACTCAAGCAGGCGCCGGTCAGCGGCGGCGATATCGATCTTTTTTGAACCTT
>JBDLVJ010000027.1:0-7673 GCA_039804875.1 Pseudomonadota bacterium
CAGCGGGGCAAGGCGATGGAGTTCATGTTTGTTTTCCCTGGTAGTTAGAAAAGAAAACCCGGCGCTGGGCCAGGCTAGTGATTCATCACTGGGCAGCACCCTCGCGATGAAGGCGCTGCGCGGTGAGGCCAGCGTGCGGGCCGGGTTGTCTCTACGCTTTCTCGGTCTTGATGATCCAGCCGATCGGGCGCTTGAACTCGATCAGGCCGCGCTTGCGCAGGGCTTGCAGGCGAGTGTCGATGTGGCGGAATGGCAGCTTGCCGCTCGGGTTCTCGGCATAGAGGCGCTTGGCTTCGACCCCAGCATCACTGCTTTCGATGGTGTCGAAGCTCCGCGCACCAGTCTTGATCGCCTCATAGATCAGCAGGTCAAGCTTGTCGTACTGGCTCATGCTGCATCTTTCTTCATACGCTTGAATTCGACGACCCAGACCCATGGATTGGCGTCCCATGAGCTGGGGCCGTTGATCTGATCCCACAGCATTTGAAACGCTAGGCGTGGGTTTACCGCCAGAGCATCAATGCCAAAGTGGCTCATGCAGTCGCTCACGACCGACTCATGGGTCCAGACCCCTTCTGCTTTGGCGTCTTCGATGCTGATGCCCTGCAGGGGCTCTATGCGCACGCTGGTGATCTCCAGGGTGATCCGGCTGGCAGCGCGCGGCATGTGGATGGAAGGTGACCACTTCTTCTTTTCGCCGATCAGGTCGCCAAGCCGGTATCCGTGCTTGTAGGTGGCCGCATAGTCGTATTCGATTGGCTTGCCGCTGTTGTAGTGCGGGTCTTGCGGGAAGATCGGGCAGAACCTCTCTCGCACCCACAGCTGGTCGCCTGGCTGGCCGAAGGGGCTGCTGTTTTGCTTCGGGAACTGGAGCAGGATTTCGACGAGGTCATCACACCCGGCGGCGATGCGCCGCGTCTGCGTCTTCGTGCCAGCCAGGATCGCGCGCACCATCGGCGCGCTGAACAGGATCGGGCGCTCTTTCATGCCGCCCTCCCGGTGCGCGTCGATTGAACGCCGTGGGCCAGATAAGCGTCGTCGTGCTGACGGCGCACTGCGCGGTCGCTGCTGCTGCGCTTGGCCTTCCTGGCGATTTCGCGCACGCGATCGAGGCTCCAGCCGGTCGGCATGCAGTCGTTGTCCTCGCGGTCGATCATGGCCAAGACGGCCTCCTGCAGTTGGTCGCGCTGCTTCTCGACGGCATCCAGGCGGCGCAGCTCGGCGGCGGTGTCCTGGTGGATCTTGTGCGCTATGCTGTTTTCAGGCCATGCCTGCGCACAGATTTCGTTGTCGTTGGCCAGTCGCTGCGCCTCAGTCTGTTTCTCGCTCATTCGGCGCCGCCTTCTGCCTTGGTAATGGCTGCATAGATCAGGTGCCAATCCTCGCCGCGCTGACCGCTGCAGCTGCATGCGCGCCTGCGGGCTAGGATCGCCTGGACTTTTTCCTCGACAGAAAGCTGATCCAAAAAAAGTTGCAGTTGGGTCATGCTGCGCCGCCTTCCGCGCGCTTGAACTCGACAACCGGTGGAATTCCACCAGATTGCGTGACGGCCGCCTGCAGCCGCTGCCATGCCATCGCCTCGCGCATCTCGTGCTCACGAGTAGCTGGCTGGTAGATGTGGCCGATCCTGGCGCCGCCTTCCGACTTCGTGGCCGCGATCAGCTCTTGCACGGACGCCAGCAGCTCGTCGCGCTGGGTAGTGGCCTGCAACAGCTTTGACGCGGTTCTAGCCCAGCCCATCGCGGCGCTACCTTCGGTTTCCAGTGCTTCGGTGCCGATGCCATCGCAGGCGTTCCAGCAGGCCACCAGCCGGCGCGCGTTCGCGATGATGGTGTCGACCGAATGCCCGAAGTTCGTGACGCGAGCGATTTCCTTGCTGGCGTCAGCAGTAGCGATCTGGTCGAGTCGGCACGGATTGACGGCCAGCAGGCCCTGCGTGTGCTTCGCGCTCATACCATCTCCCCGCCCAGCGCCTCAACCAGCTCGCCGATCAGCTGCGACAGCTCACCGGTGGCGATGGCGACATCCGCATCAAACCCGTCCTGCTCGCTGGCTTGACCCTCGAACACGCCATCCAGGAACTCGATCTTTTTGAGCTGCATACCTTCGGTCAGCACGAAGCTGACACGGCCAGCCCAGTCCAGCGCGAGCTTGGTGGGCAGCTTGCCCTGGCTGATGTGCAGCTTCATCTGCTCGTCGTCCAGGTGGTGGCGGTCGAACTTCACGACCGACTTCATCTCGTCGCCGCTGTGCAGCTCGACGTGCCGGCCGGGCGCGAACTGGCCAGGCCATGCGTCGGCGTCGCCGGTCAGCCACTGCGTCATGGCAGCCTGCGGGGAAATCACGGTATTGAGCAGCGAGACCTGCAGGCCCGGCAGGCACTCGACCAGCGCGCTGACCAGGGTGTCGGCCTTGCTTTGGCTGGAGCAATCCAGCACCAGCCGGCCTTGTGCCAGATCGAGCCAGACCAGGATGCTGCTGGTCTTGGGGAAGGCGTGTGGCAGCAGCTCGAGCAGGATCTGCTCCTTGAGTTCGCGGCTTTCCTTGCGGCCAGGCTTGCGGCCCTCCATCTCCTCGATCTTGGCGCAGCGCTCATCCAAATGGCGCTTGACCACGGGGGCCGGCACGGCCTTGCTCTCGTGCATGAAGCGCAGGATGCGCTGGCCGGCGACCAGTTCGACCAGCGCGCCATGGGCCTGGCCGCGTGGCGGTGCCCAGCCGTAGGACTCGGGCTGCGTCGCGCCACAGGGCTGGAACGGCATCTTCGCCAGCGCGGCCTCCATGTCGTCCAGGCTCATCTGCCATCCTGGGCTGATGCGGTAAATCATGGCGTTCTTGATCACAGGTATTCCTCGGTGTTTGGTCCGGTGTTGACGACCTGGCGGCCCCAGATCTGGGTTTTGCCACCTGTCCGGCTGCTCTCGAAGTGGTCCAGCAAGAGCCAGCCGGCAGCAGTCAGGACTCGCTGTTGCGCCTCATTGGCGCCGTCGCAGGTGCAGATCGCGTAGTCGTAGTAGCCGTCAGCCAGCGCCTCGTGCTGGGTCTGCTTGAGCTCGTGGCCCAGGCCGCGTCCGCGCAGCGAGTGATCGACGAAGAAGCCGTGGCACAGGCCGATCTGCGGCTGGCTGGGCATGGGCTCGATGCAGAAGGCCCCATAGGGGGTTGCGTGTCTTGTCATGTTCAGGCGTGAAAAAGCCCGCGTAGAGCGGGCTGGGTGTTGTTGGTGTTGTCCGGCTTACTCGACGATCTGCCAGTCTTCCGCCAGCATGTCGGTCTGCGAGGCGAGCCACGGGACAAACTTGTTGTCAGCGGTCTTCATGCCAATCCATGGCAGAGCTGTTGCGCCTGCACCATCATCATCAAGGGTCAGGCGATAGACAGGCTGCGTGGTGCCAGCACGGGGGATGTCATGGATCGACAGGGTGAGGGCCAGCCACATGCCCTTGCAGTTCCAGCCGGCACGCGCCACGCGCTTGCCCAGCTTCAGCGCCTCGATGGCCAGGCCGAACGTCATGGCGTTGCATGAGCGGTAGGCCTTTTCGAATTGCTCCTTCGGGGACCAACTGACGTATCCGGCGTAGAGCGGAACGTTCGGCTTGCCGCCATCTAGGCACTCGACTAGGTAACCCTTGTCGTCGCCGTTCTCGTCAGTCGGTAGCGTCCAGCCCCGGAGGGTGTTGTAAGCACTGCGCGTCATGGGCTCGGCCTTGATCATCTTGGTGCCGATGTATTGGTTCATGGGGAATCTTTCGTGAAAAAGCCCGCGCGCGGCGGGCTGGGTTGATGTTTGGTTGATCCGTGTCCCTCGATTCGGCGGCAATCTCTTGCGAGCTGCCCCGCCGTGTCGCGTGCCGGCCCGCTGAGTACGCTCGCGGGGCGGGACCGGGTTGCCATCGAGGGCGGGCTCACTGGTGGATCAGGCCAGCGTTGGGTTTGGCAGCTCCCGCTGTGTGTTGGGTTAGGCCGCCTTGGCCAGCTGCCGGTGCTCAGCCTCTGCCACGCCGTTGATGTGCGCCACCAGGGCGGCACAGATGGCCGGGAAGTCAGATTCACGGTAAAGCTTGGCGGCCTTCTCTGTGGCCGCCGGCGAGAAGCCCAGCGAGGCAATGAAGTCGGCGGTCAGGGTGAAGCCCAGGCGCTCGCTGATCTGACCCAGCTTGATCATGGCCCCGTCGTCCTGCTTCGGCTTGGCGGCCGGCAGCGGGTAGGTCTTGTCGAACTGCGCCTGCGTGACTTTCAGCCCGCCAAACGCAAGCGTCTGGGGTGCCTGCTGAGGCTGCGCTTCTGCTGCCTTCTCGATCGCATCTTGTGCTGCCTGCTGTGCGGCGCGCGCGGCTTCCTCATTGCGGATGCGCTCGCGCTCGGCTTCCAGGCGGGCGGCCTCCTTGGCTTCGTGGTCGGAGATCCGGGCTGACATGGTGGCCAGCAGATCCTCGGGAGCCTTCAGCACGATGGCGTTGGCATCGGGGAACAGGTGAGCCACGTCGACGCGCTCTTTCAGCGCCACCAGGTTGAGGCTGATCCGGTCGGCGATGGCATTGGCTTCAATCTTGGCGCGCGCCAGCTCATCGGCGACGGCGCCCCGCAGACTGTCGAGAGTGCGCTTGCTTTTGACTGCCGCGGCGAAGTCGGCCGGCACCAGCGGCATCAACGACTTGCCGATGCGCTCGTTCAGGCTGGCGATGTGCGCCTTGAGCGCCGCCACGCCACCGGCGACGATTTCGCTTCGAATCGCCTCTTTTTGCGCCTTGACCTGCTTTTCCAGATCCAGGCGCACGCGGCGCGCTTCGCCCGAGATGTCATCGATCGTGCGGAACAGGGCTTCGATGCTCTCGGTCTGCGACAGCGCGTGCTCCTTGGCCGCCTTGAGCCGACTCTCGGCGTCGTTCAGCCACTTCACAGTCTTCTCGGCATCCGCGAAATCGCTGTCGGTGGACGGGCTTCGGTTGATGCCGGCAAAGACCGCCATGGCGTGCTCGCGGAAGGCGTCGAGGTTGCTCGCCGTCACCATGCCGGTGACTTCGATATGCAGTGCTGGCAGGTGGTCCGGCGTCTTGCCGATCGGCTTGGGCTCGGCCGCCTTTGCTGGCACGTACTCGGCCAGGTCGCGCTCGAACTGCGCCCAGCCTGCGCGGATCTGCTCGGCCAGCGCCGGGTTTGATTCGTACCAGCAGTGGCGCTCCTCGACCAGCTGATCGAACTCATCCCACTTCGACGCAATGAACAGCACCCGGCCGGCGCCGGAGACCATGCACTGATGCTCCATCTGCACCTGGTATTCCATCGGGAGGTCAGCACCGGTGCAGCCCTCGAACATGGCCGCTTGAAGCGCGGCGTTGAGGGTCTTGTGTTCGTAGGCTGTGCTTTCGTCGAGCGTCAGGCCGTCAAACGAGGCCGACAGCCGGCCCAGGGTGCCCACAACGGGGTAGAGGTCGTCGCCGATGATCTTCTCTGCCAGCGGTCGGGCCAGCGCCTCAAAGCGGTGGCCGTCGTCAAAGATGCGCTGGGTGAACGAATCGACCTCGGGGGCGATGCCGGTGTACAGCTCGTGCAGCAGCTGGCTGCGGGTCTTGTAGCTGCTGACGCCCATCATGGCCGGCGCGTCGCTGGCGTTGAAGTGCTGCGCGCGGTGGGCCAGCCACTCGGGCGACCCCTGGGTGAGGTTCGTGATGTGCATGATCTATTCCTTTTGGTTTGAAAAAGCCCGCACTGGCGGGCTGTCTTGACTTGCTGCTCAGCTGGTCGGCGCCTTCAGCCTCCCGTGAGCCCCCGCATGAATTCGTCGTCGGGGTCCGGCTGCATCACCTCGCCCGTTTCGGGGTCGACGTCTTGCGCGTCATCAGCTTGGTGCACATCTTCCGTGCGGCCCAGGCCGGCCAGGATCGCGTGTTGCTCGTCGCTGAAGGCGGCCTTCGTGCTGAGCATCGCAATCAGGTCTTCGGGGGTTTTCTTGCCCGACTCGACAATCGCGCGCCACTCGGGCAGCTTCTGGGTGAAGCGGTCGTCGGGGTAGGTGTTCGGAACGGAGGCGGTGGGCTGCGGCTGATGGCTAGTGTCAGCATCCATCTGATAGTCGCTGTAAGGCGCATCATCTGGCACCAGGCTGGCATCGACGTCGAAGGTGTCGAGGTGCTGGTCCTTCCCGCCTTCGGCCATGCCGTCGAGCGCGGCGGCGGTCTGGAATTCGATCGACAGCGGCAGGTATTTGGCCAGGCGCCGGATGACGGTCTTGCGACCCATTTCGACGAAGTGCTCTTTCCAGACCTTGCTCGGGAACTTGTTCTTGGCGTCGGCGGCAGCTTGGATCTTCTCGACCTGCAGGCGGCTCATGAACTCGAAGCTGTGGCCGCCGTCCTTGAGCTTGGCGACAGCGTAGAAGCCGATGACGTCGCCGCGCTCGCCCAGGGATGGGCGGTGTTCGAGCTTTTCGTCGAGGCCGTAGACGAGCTCGAAGTGGTCGGCTTCGCAGACTTCGTGCGCAGCGATGCTGATGATCTGGCCGGAGCGGCGCGCGAGGTCGATCAGGCCTTTGTAGCCGATGATGACCTGCACGCTGTTGACCCATTTCTCGCGGCCGTCGGCGTCCTTGCGCTTGGTGTTGAAGGGCACGAGGTAAGCATGGCCGAGCACGGTGTTGGGCTCCAGGCCCATTTGCGCGCATTGGCCAATGGCACCGACCAGGCTGGCGACATCGCACTTGGCGAGCGCAGGTGTGGTGGTAGCGGCGATTTGCGCAACCTTGAGCAGGCGCTCGGCGTTGAGGTGCTTGGGCAGCATCTTGGCGATTTCGGCCTGCTTGAACTTCAGCAGGCCGGCGATTTGCTCCTTTAGTTTCATTTTTTCCAACGGGCGACTGGTGGTGACAGTACTAGTGTTGGCGGCTGCAGCCGCCAACTGGCGGTGCTGCGCTTGATTGAGTGGTGCGTTCATGTCATTTCCCGGTTTTCTGCGGCGGAATCCGCATTGAGAGGTCCCGGCCAGCGGGACGACTCGATGGAGACTCAGTGGATTCGGTGTTGGACCGTGCGCCAGGCTTCGCGCAGGCTGACCCGGCAGCTGTGGCCGTGGTAGCGGTAGTTGCGGTAGAGGCGGTAGAAGATGAGCGGCGTGTAGCGCATCACGCATCCTCTCGCCGGTCGGCGGATTTCAGCGGCTGGCCGGTGCGCTGCGGCTTCGTGAAGACCTTCAGCTTGTCCGGGTAGTCATCCCGGCGCTCAATCGAAATCGAGGACGCCCGGCTTCTGACGTAGGAACTCCGCAGCGACTTGGTGAAGGCGGAGAGGGGTTGCGGCGCGCTCATTTCGCCTCCCTTGCTCGAAGCATGGCGTCGGCGTGTTGGTATCTCGCCCATTGCCGGGTTCGGTTCGGGTGGAGTCGGGCCTCTCCCATTGTTGCTGGCATGTATTCAGCAATGTCTTCCTCGCTCGCTTTGGCAGCGAAGTAGTCGCGCAGGGTCATGCCTTCGTGATGCCACGTCGAAGAGCTGGATTGGTGCGCGCTTTCTGTTGGAAACGCCGGCCCGCCGTTGTTGATCGCGCTCATTCCCCACTCCCCAGCAGCGCATACCTGCTCAGGACATCAGCCGGCACCGGCTCGATTTCCCTCTCCCGGCACAGGTAGTCGCCTCGGGCCTGCAGCAGTTCAGCGGTCGGGCCGCGCAGTTTGAAGCACTT
>JBDLVJ010000028.1:0-3188 GCA_039804875.1 Pseudomonadota bacterium
GCGCCACGCTGCGCATGCGCGTGCGCCCCGACATGGCCAACGGCCACCATATCTGCCATGGCGGCATGATCTTCACGCTGGCCGACACCGCCTTCGCCTACGCCTGCAACAGCTACAACCAGAACACCGTGGCGTCGGCCTGCCACATCGATTTCCTGGCGCCAGCGCACGAGGGCGATCTGCTCGAGGCACAGGCCATCGAGCGCTCGGCAGCTGGCCGTACCGGTGTCTATGACGTCACGGTCAGCGTTGTCGGCGGCAAGACCGTTGCCCTGTTCCGCGGCAAGAGCGCCCGCATCAAGGGTGAGGTCAGCGCGAGCTTCGCCACGGCGTGCCGAGACTGACCAGGCCCTGAGACCCCATCCACAAGAATCGACAGAGGAAACCCATGACCGCCAAGAAACCCCTGCCCGGCGAACTCGATCCGATCGAAATCGCCAGCCGCGACGAGATTTCCGCGCTGCAGCTCGAGCGCCTCAAATGGTCGCTGCGCCACACCTATGACAACGTGGCGCCCTACCGCGAGAAATGCCTGGCCAAGGGCGTGCACCCGGACGACCTCAAGACGCTGTCCGATCTGTCCAAATTCCCCTTCATGACGAAGCTGGACCTGCGCGACCATTACCCGTTCGGCCTGTTCGCGGTGCCGCGCAACAAGGTCGCGCGCCTGCACGCCTCCAGCGGCACCACCGGCAAGTCGGTCGTGGTCGGCTATACCCAGCAGGACATCTCGAACTGGGCCGATCTGGTGGCGCGCTCGCTGCGCGCGGCTGGCGTGCGCGCTGGCGACATGGTGCAGAACTCCTACGGCTACGGCATGTTCACCGGCGGCCTCGGCGCCCATTACGGCATCGAGCGCCTGGGCTGCACCGCCGTGCCGATGTCGGGCGGCCAGACCGAGAAGCAGGTCCAGCAGATCATGGACTTCAAGCCCGACGCGATCATGGTCACGCCCTCCTATTCGCTGGTGATCGCCGAGGAGTTCGAGCGCCAGGGCATCGCGCCCGAGGACATCTCGCTCAGGGTCGGCGTCTTCGGCGCCGAGCCCTGGGGCGAGGGCATGCGCGCCGAGATCGAGCGCAAGCTCGGCATCGACGCGATCGACATCTACGGCCTGACCGAGGTCATGGGCCCGGGCGTGGCCTGCGAGTGCATCGAGACCAAGGACGGTCCGGTGATCTGGGAGGACCATTTCTACCCCGAGATCATCCACCCCGAGACCGGCGAGGTGCTGCCCGACGGCGAGGAGGGCGAGCTGGTCTTCACATCGCTGACCAAGGAGGCCTTCCCGGTCATCCGCTACCGCACGCGCGACCTGACCCGCCTGTTGCCGCCGACCGCGCGCGCTTTTCGCCGCATCGGCAAGATCACCGGCCGCTCGGACGACATGCTGATCGTGCGCGGCGTCAACGTCTTTCCGACCCAGGTCGAGGAGCAGATCCTGCGCGACAAGCGCCTGGGCGGCGTCTACCAGATCCACCTGACCCGCAGCGGTCACCTGGACAACGTCGAGATCCTGTGCGAGCTGCAGCGCGAGTGGTCCGGCCGCCTGGGCGCGCTGGAGGTGCAGCAGATCGGCAGGGAACTGCAGCACCACATCAAGACCATCATCGGCATCTCGACCCAGGTCAGGGTGGTCGATGTCGATACCCTGCCGCGCACCCTGACCGGCAAGGCCAGGCGTGTCTTCGACCAGCGCCCCAGCCAGCTCTGAGCCGGCACAGGAAGCATTCGATGTACCAGACACTGACTATCGAGCGCCGCGACCGTGTCGCCACGATCTGGATGGATCGGCCCGAGGTGTTCAACGCCTTCGACGAGCAGCTGATCACCGACCTGGGCGCGGCCTGCGCCGAACTCGACGCCGACGCCTCGGTGCGGGTGGTGGTGCTGGGCGGCAAGGGCAGGCATTTCTCGGCCGGCGCCGACCTGAACTGGATGCGCCGGGCCTCGGCCTTCGGCGAGGAGGAGAACCGCGCCGACGCGCGCCGTTTCGCCGCCATGTTGCGCGCCCTGTCCGGCCTGTCCAAGCCGACCATCGCCCGCATCCAGGGCGCCGCGCTCGGCGGCGGCACCGGCCTGGCGGCGGCCTGCGACATGGCGGTGGCCAGCACCGACGCGCTGTTCGCGACCTCCGAGGTCAAGTTCGGCATCATCCCCGCCGTCATCAGCCCCTATGTGCTGCGCGCGATCGGCGCGCGCCAGGCGCTGCGCTACTTCCAGAGCGGCGAGCGCTTCGGTGCCCGGCGCGCCTACGAGATCGGCCTGGTCAACGAGGTCTGCGAGCGCGATGACCTCGACGCGACGCTGGCGCTGCTGATCGAGCCGCTGATCGCCGGCGCGCCGCAGGCGCAGCAGGCGGCCAAGGATTTGATCGCGGCGATCGACGGTCGCCCGATCGACGCGGCCGTCAGCGAGGAGACCGCCCAGCGCATCGCGCGCCAGCGCGCCACCGACGAGGCGCGCGACGGCATCGCCGCCTTCCTCGACAAGCGACCCCCGAGCTGGCTGCCCTGAGCGGCCGATCCCGCAACCGCTTCATACCCCAGGAGTCAACACCATGTACACGCAATCCTTCAGCGTATCGGACGAGCCGGGCCGGCCGCTCAAGCCGGTGGCCTCGACCGAGCCGACCGAATTGATGGCCAGGTTCGATGCCCGCATCGACGCCGACGGCCGCATCGAGCCGCAGGACTGGATGCCCGAGGCCTATCGCAAGACCCTGGTGCGCCAGATCAGCCAGCACGCGCACAGCGAGATCGTCGGCATGCTGCCCGAGGGCAACTGGATCAGCCGCGCCCCGAGCTTGAAGCGCAAGGCGATCCTGATCGCCAAGGTGCAGGACGAGGGCGGCCACGGCCTGTACCTGTACAGCGCGGCCGAGACGCTGGGCACCAGCCGCGACCAGATGCTCGACGGCCTGCATTCGGGCAAGGCCAAGTACAGCTCAATCTTCAACTATCCCACGCTGAGCTGGGCCGATGTCGGCGTGATCGGCTGGCTGGTCGATGGCGCGGCCATCATGAACCAAATCCCGCTGTGCCGCTGTTCTTACGGCCCCTACGCCCGCGCCATGGTGCGCGTGTGCAAAGAAGAAAGCTTCCACCAACGCCAAGGCTACGAAGCGCTGTTGGTCATGATGACCGGCACCGCCGAACAAAAAGCCATGGTGCAAGACGCCGTCAACC
>JBDLVJ010000029.1:0-2858 GCA_039804875.1 Pseudomonadota bacterium
CCCGCTGCAGCGGCGGCCTGCTCGACCAGCGAGGCGTTCTGCTGGGTGCTCTCGTCGAGCTGGTTGACGGCCTCGGACACGCCCTGGATGCCGGCGCGTTGCTCGGCGGCGGCCGTGCTGATCTCGCCGATCAGCGTGCTCACCTGCTGGACCGATCGGACCAGCTCGGACATGGTCTTGCCCGCGGTCTCGACCTGTTCGCTGCCGTTGCGCACCTTCTCGGCCGAGTCGTTGATCAGGGTTTTGATCTCCTTGGCGGCCGACGCCGAGCGTTGCGCCAGGTTACGCACCTCGCCCGCCACCACCGCAAAGCCGCGGCCCTGCTCGCCGGCGCGCGCCGCCTCCACTGCAGCATTCAGCGCCAAGATGTTGGTCTGGAAAGAGATTCCGTCGATGACGGAGATGATCTCGCCGATGCGCTGGGAGGATTTCTCGATCTCGCCCATGGTGTTCACCACGCGGGCGACGACCTCGCCGCCACGCTCAGCGATGTCGCGCGCCTGGCTGGCGAGCTGGTTGGCTTCGCCGGCATTGCTGGCCGACTGGCGCACGGTGGAGGCGAGTTCCTCCATCGTCGCGGCCGTCTGCTGCAGATGGCTGGCCTGGCGCTCGGTGCGCTCGGACAGGTCCAGGTTGCCGCGCGCAATCTCTTCGGAGGCGCCGCTGATCTGGTCGGTGCTCTGGCGCACCTGGCTCACCACCTCACGCAGACCGGCTGCCATGCCGTCCATGGCCCGCATCAGGTTGCCGAACTCGTCCTGAGCCTGGCCGTCGACCTGTACGCCCAGCTGACCACCCTGAATGGCTTCGGCCACATGGATGGCCCGGGCCAGCGAGCTGCGGATGTAGCGCACCAGGCTGGCCACGAGCAAGCCCACGCCGGCGGCGATGAGCCCCATCACCCCGATGCCAGCCCAATACTGACGCCACTGCTGGGCCTGCGAGGCGGCCACCGTCTCCGACAGCTTCTTCTGCTGCAGGGCCGCCATCTTGTCGATGCCGGCGTGGTATTCCGTCACGGCGGGCATGAAGCCTTGCTCGAAGGCGGCCAGGGCAGCGGCGGCGTCGCCGGCCTTGCGCGCTTCGTCGATCTGGCCGAGGGCTTTCATGATGCGCGGCGTGGTGGCGTCGATGCCCTGGAGGATGGCCCGTTCGTCAGGCGCGGTGGCCCATGCGCGCACGTCTTCCAGGTGCTTGTTGATGACCTCGATGCGCGGGCCGATCTCCGGACCGAACAGTTGTCCCAGCGCCGGGTCCTGGCTGCGGTTGAGCGCGGTGATGCGCACGGTCGTGCCGGTGGCGATCACCTGCCAGGCGTTGATGTTCAGCATGCGCTTGTATTCCTGCTCGGTCACCTGCGCGAGCACGGCATCGTTGCGATGCTGTTGGACGAAGCTCAAGCCGGCCAGGCCGAGCAGCAAGGCGCCCGTGAGCGCAAAGGCGAAATACAGGCGGCCTGAAACGGACCAGCGCTTCCAGATGTGCATGTGCTTGTCTCCAGTCGAGCGATGGCACGGCCGACCCGGGAGGCGCGTCGCAACGCGTGCCGTTCGAGGTATCGGCGCCGGCGACGCCTCCTTGAGCGCCAGCGGGTGCGCTGTACCCACGCGGCCGCCTTGTGCACGGCATGCAGGGCACCGCCGACGTGCAAGCCGGACCAAGGCGGGGCGTTTCGCGGGTGCCGCTGCCATGTTCCGGTGCAGGGCTGGCTTGCTTGGAGCGTTCTTCAGGGGAGCGCCGAATCTGGCCCGTCAATTGCTAATCCTCTGTCCGGAAAGCGATGACGCATCGCTCACCGAAGGGTCGCTAGGGTTCCGATGACGTACTGGCTGCAGGGCAGCCGATGCGCATGCTGGTCCGAGAGCGGCCGGCCTCAAGCATCCGGCACACGGTCTGTTCCCAGACAGTTCGCGCCGACGGTGCTCAGGCTCCACGGCGGGACAAAAGCCCGGGAGAACCACTTCGTTGTGAGGTGCTGTCTCCCGCGCATTTTTGTTGACCGTCCTGATGGAGCCTCCGATGTCTGATCACCTCTCTGCGCGCTCGAGCGCCTCCCGTTCATCGACCGGCGCCGGCTGGCGTTCGCGCCTGGCCGCCCATCTGGGGGCCGTCGCGGTCTTTGCCAGTGCGCTGGGCGCGAGTGCCCCGGCCGTCGCCGAAGTGAAGGTCGGCGTGTCCGACTGGCCGGGCTGGGTGGCCTGGTATGTGGCCGAGCAGAAGGGCTTCTTCAAGAAGCACGGCGCCGATGTGAAGCTGGTCTGGTTCGCCAACTACACCGATTCGGTCGGCGCCTTGTCGGCCGGCAAGCTCGACGCCAATTCGCAGACCTGGTCCGACACCCTGGGCCCGCTCGCCAAGGGCATCAAGCTCAAGACCATCCTGGTCAACGACAACTCGGCCGGCAATGACGCGCTGCTGGTCTCGCCCAAGATCAAGTCCTTCGCGGAACTCAAGGGCAAACAGGTGGCCCTGGAGCAGTACAGCGTGTCGCACTTCGTGCTGGCCAACGCGCTGGCCAAGAACGGCCTCAAGCCCAACGACGTGAAGATCGTCAACCTGGCCGCCGGCGATGCGGCCGCCGCCTTCCTGGCCGGCAAGGTCGACGCCGCGGTGGTCTGGAACCCCTGGATCGACCAGATCACGCGCAGCGGCAAGGGCCAGGCGCTGTTCACCTCCAAGGACATGCCGGGCCTGGTGCCGGACCTGCTGGTGGCGCAGGAGAAGGCCATCGCCGCCAAGCGCAAGGACTTCGTCGGCATGATCAAGGCCTGGTTCGACACCGAGCAGTTCATCCGCGAGCAGCCTGCTGAAGCCGCCAAGATCATGGCCAAGGTGGTGAGCATGAAGCCTGAGGAGTA
>JBDLVJ010000030.1:0-5438 GCA_039804875.1 Pseudomonadota bacterium
GCAGATCCGCAACCCGCACCTGATCTTCCCGGGCCAGGTGCTGGTGCTGCACCAGGCCAACGGTCGCGCCTGGCTCAGCCTGGACCAGGGCCTGCCCACGGTCAGGCTGTCGCCCCGGGTCAGAAGCGAGAACCTGGCCGAAGCGGCGATTCCGCCGATTCCGCTCGACGTGATCATGCCCTTCCTGAACGAGGCCCTGGTGGTCGATGAAGGGGCGCTGGCCGGCGCGGCCCGGCTGGTCGCCACGCCGGAGAACCGCGTGCTGCTGAGCCAGGGCGACCGGGCCTACGCGCGCGGCCAATATGGCGGCAGCGAGCGTCAGCTCGGTCAACCGCTGCGGCTCGAGGCGGGTGCATCGCGCCTGTTACGCATCTTCCGCAACGCGGTCGCGCTCAAGGACCCGGGCAGCGGCGAGATCCTGGGCTACGAGGCCCAGTATGTCGGCCAGGCCGAGCTCGTGCGCGCCGAGGACATCATCATCGGCACCGGACCGGATGGTCAGAGCACGCAGCAGATCATGCCCGCGACCGTGGACATCACGCTGGCCAAGGAAGAGATCCGCGTCGGCGACCGCCTGCTGCCCGCGCCGCCGCCCGAGTGGCCGGTGTTCATTCCGCACGCGCCCGAACCGGAGCAGCAGGGACGGGTGGTGTCGATCTATGGCAACGCCGTGCGCTACGCGGGCCAGAGCCAGATCGTGACGCTCAACCGTGGCGCGCGCGACGGCATCGAGCCCGGCCATGTGCTGGCGCTGCTCAAGGAGGACGGGGTGCTGCCCGACAAGACCGATTCGAGCCAGCCCGAGCTGCGCCTGCCAGGCGAACGCAACGGACTGATGATCGTGTTCCGGACCTTCGAGCGGGTGTCCTACGCGCTGCTGCTGCAAATCACCGACGGCGTCAAGGTCGGTGACCGCTTCGTCAACCCCTGAGCGCGTCATGACGCGCGCGCCGCCGGAAGCCGAACGGGATGCCTGGCTGCGCCTGAAGCTCACGCCCGGCATCGGCGATGCCGGCGCGCGCAAGCTGCTGGCAGCCTTCGGCCTGCCGCAGGTGCTGTTCGCCCAGCCGCGCGCGGCGCTGGTCGCGGTGGTCGGCCCGGCCCTGGCCGAGCGGCTGCTGACCGAGCCCGAGGGCTGGCGCGCGCGGTGCGAGCAGACCCGCCGCTGGCTGGACGGCGACGCGCGGCGCCAGCTGCTGACGCTGGGCGACCCGGACTATCCTGCCGAGCTGCTGCAGATCGAGGATCCGCCGCTGCTGCTGCACCTGGAGGGCGATCCGGCCGCGCTGCGCCATCCGCTGCGGCTGGCCATGGTCGGCAGCCGCAGCCCGAGCGCCCAGGGCGCCGAGCACGCGCGCCAGTTCGCCCGCGCGCTGGTCGAGGCCGGCGCCTGCATCGTCTCGGGACTTGCGCGCGGCATCGATGGCGCCGCGCACGAGGGCGCGCTCGAGGCCGGCGGCTGCACCGTGGCGGTGGTCGGCACCGGACTGGACCAGGTCTACCCCAAGGCGCATCAGGCGCTGGCGCGGCGCATCGCCGCACGGGGCGCGCTGGTCAGCGAATACCCGCTGGGCACGCCGCCGCTGGCGCACCACTTTCCCAGGCGCAACCGCATCATCTCGGGCCTGAGCCAGGGCGTGCTGGTGGTGGAAGCCGCGCCACAGTCGGGCTCGCTGATCACCGCGCGTCAGGCCGCCGAGCAGGGACGCGAGGTGTTCGCGATTCCCGGCTCGATCCACTCGCCGCAGTCGCGCGGCTGCCATGCGCTGATACGCCAGGGCGCCAAGCTGGTCGAGTCGGCGGCGGACATCCTGGAGGAACTGCGCGGCCAGGCTCCGGCCGCTGCGACCGTGCAGGACCGGGGGCCGGGCGGGACGGCTGGCCAGGCAGGGACGCAGGACAAGGACCCGGTGCCGGACGATGCGCTGCTGCGGGTGCTGGGCTTCGAACCCTGCGGACTCGATGCCCTGCAGGCCCGTTGCGGTCTGGACCTGCCGACGCTGCAGGCCAGGCTGCTCGAACTCGAGCTCGACGGCTGGGTGGCACGCCTGCCGGGCGGGGCCTACCAGCGGCGCGCGCGCGGCTGAAAAAAAGCCCCCCGGCCGTCAGGCTGGGAGGCTGGGGAACTGGCGGGTCGGGATTCAGACCACGGCGCCCGAATGCGGATCGTCCGGGTCGCCGGCCTTCCTGGCCGGCGCCTTGACCAGGTCCTCGCGCTTGATGCCGAGCCACATCGCGATCGCCGCCGCGACGAACACCGAGGAGTAGATGCCGAAGCAGATGCCGATCGTCAGCGCCAGCGCGAAGTGGTGCAGGGTCTGGCCGCCGAACAGCAGCATCGACAGCACCATGATCTGGGTCGAGCCGTGGGTGATGAGGGTGCGGCTGATGGTCGAGGTGATGGCGTGGTCGATCACCTGCACCGTGCCCATCTTGCGCTGGCGCCGGAAGGTCTCGCGGATGCGGTCGAAGATCACCACCGACTCGTTGACCGAATAGCCCAGCACCGCCAGCACCGCCGCCAGCACCGCGAGCGAGAACTCCCACTGGAAGAAGGCGAAGAAGCCCAGGATGATGACGATGTCGTGCAGGTTGGCGATGATGCCCGAGACCGCGTATTTCCACTCGAAGCGCACCGCGAGGTAGAGCATGATGCCGGCGACCACGAAGGCCAGCGCCTTGAGACCGTCGGCCAGCAGCTCCTTGCCGACCTGCGGGCCGACGAACTCGGTGCGGCGCAGCGAGACCGCGGGGTTCTGCGCCTTGAGCGCGGCCATCATGGCCTCGCTCTGCTGGCCCGAGCTCTGGCCCTGCAGCACCGGCAGGCGCATCAGGACATCGCGCGAGGTGCCGAAATTCTGCACCGGCACGTCGGCATAGCCGAGCCGGGCCACGACCTTGCGCACCGACTCGAGGTCGGCCGGCTGCTCGTAGGCGACCTCCATCACGGTGCCGCCGGTGAACTCGACCGACAGGTTGAGCCCGCGCGAGAACAGGAAGAAGACCGCCGCCAGGAAGGTGAGCAACGACACCGCGTTGAGCACCAGCGCGTGGCGCATGAAGGGGATGTCCTTCTTGATTCGAAACAGTTCCATCTCGTTCTTCCTGTCAGTCGGCCTGGGCCGGGGTAGCGGCCGGTTTCCACACCGTGCCGATCGACACGGACTTGAGCTTCTTCTGGCGGCCATACCAGAGGTTGACCAGGCCGCGCGAGAAGAACACGGCCGAGAACATGCTGGTCAGGATGCCGATGCAGTGCACGACCGCGAAGCCGCGCACCGGGCCGGTGCCGAAGGCCAGCAGCGCCACGCCCGCGATCAGGGTGGTGATGTTGGAGTCCAGGATCGTGCCCCAGGCATGTTCGTAGCCGGCATGGATCGCGGATTGCGGGGCGGCGCCGTTGCGCAGCTCCTCGCGGATGCGCTCGTTGATCAGCACGTTGGAGTCGATCGCCATGCCCAGCGCCAGCGCCATCGCGGCGATGCCGGGCAGCGTCAGCGTGGCCTGCAGCATCGACAGCACGGCGATCAGCAGCAGCAGGTTGACCGCCAGCGCGATGCTGGAGAACACGCCGAACAGCATGTAGTAGGCGCACATGAAGAGGGCGATCACGATAAAGCCGCCGATCACGCTGTTGAAGCCCTTGGCGATGTTCTCGGCGCCCAGGCTCGGGCCGATGGTGCGCTCTTCGATGATCTCCATCGGCGCGGCTAGGCTGCCGGCGCGCATCAGCAGCGCGAGGTCGGTCGCCTCCTGCGGGCTGTTCATGCCGGTGATCTGGAAGCGGTTGCTGAGCTCGGACTGGATGGTCGGGGCGGTCAGCACCTCGGGGCGGCCCTTCTCGATCAGCACCACCGCCATGCGGCGCTTGATGCCGTCGCGGGTGACGGCGCGCATCGCGGCGCCGCCCTTGCCGTCGAGCGTCACGCTGACGACCGAGCTCGAATGCTGCTGGTCGATCGAGGCGTCGGCGCCGGTCAGGTTCTCGCCGCTGAAGACCACCTCGCGCGACAGCAGCAGCGGTTCCTTGCGGCCATCGCGGGTCGAATAGATCAGCTCGGTGCCGGGCGGCACCAGGCCCTGCTCGGCTTCCTGGATGCGGGCCGGGTTGTAGTCGCGCCCGCCCGGCTGGCCGTGGGCCTCGACCATGCGGACTTCCAACGTCGCCGTGCGGCCCAGGATGTCCTTGGCCTTGGCGGTGTCCTGCACGCCCGGCAGCTGGACCACGATCCGGTCCTGGCCCTGCTGCTGGATCACCGGCTCGGCCACGCCAAGCTCGTTGATGCGGTTGTTGAGAGTGTTGATGTTCTGCTTGAGCGCCTGCGCCTGGATCGCGCGCGCGCCTTCGGGCTTGAGGCGGGCCGTCAGGCGGAATTCGCCCTCGGCGGCGGATTCGGTGAAGACCCAGTCATTGAACTGGCTCGACAGCAGCTGGCTGGAGGCGTTCAGCGATTCGGCATCGCGCAGCCGGATGTCGAGTGCCTGGCCCTCGCGGCGCACGATCGCGCGCAGGTTCTTCTCGCGCAGGGCAGCGCGGACATCGCCGGCCATGGCCTCGGCGCGCTTGACCAGCGCGCCCGGCATGTCGACCTGCAACATGAAGTGAACACCACCGCGCAGGTCCAGGCCCAGGTACATCGGTGCCGCGTGCAGCGACTGCAGCCAGGCCGGGGTACGCGGCAGCAGGTTCAGCGCCACGACATGGCCGGGATTGGTCGGATCGGTGTTGAGCGCGTGGTCGATCGCGTCGCGCGCCTTGATCTGCAGGTCGGTGCTGGCAAAGCGCGCCTTGACCGAGTTGCCATCGAACTGGATCGCTTCGGCCGTCAGACCCTGCTGCGCCAGCACCTGCTCGACACGGCTGACCATGGACAGGTCGACCTTGATGGTGGTCTTGCCCGAGGACACCTGGACCGCTGGTGCCTCGCCAAAGAAGTTGGGCAGGGTGTAGAGGGTGGCAATCAGCAACGCGACCACGAGGGTCACGTATTTCCACAGGGGATATCGATTCATGAGCCTGGCGCTCCGTTCAAAAAGCCGAACGGCCGGACCCGGGCCCGGCCGAACTCAGTCGCGGGGGAATTACTTGAGGCTGCCCTTGGGCAGCACCTGCACCACGGCGGAGCGTTGCAGCTGGACTTCGACGCCGCTGGCGATCTCGACGCCGATGTGGCTGTCGCCGATCTTGCTGACCTTGCCGAGCAGGCCGCCAGCGGTGACGATTTCGTCACCCTTGGCCAGCGCCTCGACCATGGCCTTGTGCTCCTTCTGCTTGCGCATCTGGGGCCGGATCATGACGAAATACAGCACCCCGAACATCAGCACCAGCGGCAGCATGCTCATCAGAGTCGATTGGGTATCGCCGCCAGCGGCGGCCTGGGCGAAAGCGGGAGAAATGAACACTTGGGGTCCTGTCAGAAAAGAATTCAGATGCGGCA